>CAIUUO010000062.1 GCA_903902325.1 uncultured Bacteroidia bacterium | reverse complement strand
TGTTCCTTCATCATTGCTTTTTTTGATAAAGAGAGGAATACGCAGGCCCCTTTTATAATTCATAATTGTCATAACATCCGGACTATTCAAAGTCCTTTTGGATTTAGACATCCATTTAAATTGTAAGCATTCGGTGAACCCCGTATTTTAATTTTCCCTTTTGGTCTTTAAGTTTGGAGTTCACATAAATGACAATCGATGTTAAACTCGAGACAATTCACAGACATCTATAACGAGTACCTTGAATCCGGCCTAACCGTGCGTGATTTTTGTGCCAACCAGCAAATGAGTGAGGCCAAATTTTATTATTGGCAGAACAGAATGAAAAGACAGCTGCCACCAAGAAAAGGCTTTACGCCGGTAGTTTTTGAGAACGAACAACATACTAGATCCTTTCAATTTCCAACTCCGGGGCAGAACAGACCGAAGACCTTCTCAAATCCGGCAGATGCAACCCACGCAGTATCCTGCGAGATCAGCTACCCCAACGGAGTCAGTTTGAAACTGAACGGCTTGCCTGGTCCGGAGGTATTGCGCTCACTGTTGCTATTACCGCATCAGTAGGATGTTCAGCCTCACATCATCGATGAGGTACTATCTGTATTCCTTTCCTACAGATATGCGCCGGAGCTTTTATACCCTGAGCGGTATGGTGACCAATCTGATGGGACGTAACGTGCAGGACGGTGACGTATATATTTTTATAAACCGCCCCTGCAACAGCATGAAAATCCTGCACATGGAATTTGGTGGTCTGGTGATCTATCATTTGAAGTTGGAATCGGGCACTTTTAAATTACCTGTTTATGATGCAAATACCAATACGTTTCAAACCTGCTGGCAGGATCTAATGATGATGGTACAAGGTGTTACTACGAATGAAAACGCGAATATAAAAAGGAGAAAAAAACTTCAAAAAAACACAAAATAGTTTGCTTTTTATTTGGCTATAAGATTGATATTGAGTATCTTTATATCAATAAAAGCAAGAGAAATGACAGCTGACGAAGAGGTTTTTTTGCAACAAATTCTTGAGGATCGGGACCGACTTTTCCAGGAGACATCCCGACTAAAAGGCCAGCTTACCAGCTATGAAAACTTCGAGTCAGAGAGAGTTTCTTACCAAGATCAAATTGCCCAAAAAGACCAAACGATTAATCAACTGGATACGACCATCAATCAGCTGGACCAGACGATCAATCAACTGGATTCGACCATAAGCAAGTTGAAACAACAGGTCGATATGCTTCTTCGGAAGATCTGGGGCAAATCCAGCGAACGATTCATCAATGAGGATCCACAGCAGAGGTGCCTCGATTTTGAGGGACTCGACCTGCTGCCGGAAGAACAGGAGCTTGCCACCAGTGCAAAACAGGAGATAGAACAGTACAAGACCATCCGTGTTCCTCTACAGACAAAAGAACACCCTGTACGCAAACCTCTGCCGGAAGGCCTCCCGAGGGAAGAATGCCACATTTATCCGGATAATCTTGATCTGGAAAAGTGGACAGAGCTCACACCGGAGGTCACAGAAGTATTGGAACGCGACCCTGCAAGATGGTATGTGCGCAGGATCATTCGTCACAAATATGCACTGAAGGACAAAAACCTTGAGGTTGAAAAGCAAATCATCATGGCTCCAATGCCTGTACTGCCTATCGCCAAAAGCTACGCCGGAGCAACCCTTTTAGCCGATATCTGCATTGACAAATACGTAAACCATCTTCCTTTTTATCGCCAGATCCAGATGTTTCAGCAACAAGGCATATCCATCTCTCCGGCCACGATCAACGGGTGGTTCCAGAATGTGGCCGACCTGATGAGACCTACCTATTACAGGCTAATGGAGATCGTTCTAAGTTCTGACTATATCCAAAGTGATGAAACCACGATCCCGGTAATAAATAATGAAAAGCACAAGGCCGTAAAAGGATATATCTGGATGGTCCGGGCGGTGATGCGGGACTTGGTCTTCTTCCATTACGATCATGGTTCCCGGGCACAAAAGGTTGCATTGCAAATGTTCAAGGATTATCAGGGAGTAATCCAGACGGATGCTTATGCTGTGTATGATATTTACGAAAATAAGAAAGGTGTTTTGCCAATTGGCTGCTGGGCACATTGTCGACGTCGATTTGATGAAGCTTTGAAGGAAGATAAAGCCCGGGCATCTTATGCCTTAGAACAAATAGGTTTGCTATATGACGTTGAACGACGTGCCGACCAGGAGCAACTCTCCTTTGAAGAACGATCCGAATTGCGCTGCCGACTATCTTATCCCATTATGGTGGCCTTTGAAAAATGGATGGCAAATGAATATCCCAAAGTTTTGCCCAAAGGACGTATTGGACAGGCGATCAGTTACACGTACAAAATTTATCACAAATTGACTCGTTATCATCTGGATGGCCGGCTGAGGATAGATAACAACCTGGCGGAAAATGCTGTCAGAGGAATTGCCCTGGGACGGAAGAACTGGTTGTTCTGCGGTAATCATGAGGCTGCCGATAATGCAGCAATCATGTATTCAATGCTGGGATGTTGCAAGGCAAGCGGTGTAAACTTCCGCGACTGGCTGGTCTTTTTTCTCAGCAACATCCACAATTACGATAAGGATTACAGCAAAGATCTGGCTGAACTTCTTCCGCACAACTTCAAACTCCAAAACCCAAATTAAAACACAACCCTCTCCAAGGTCTTGCAAAGTTCTCTGAACATTTTGGAGAAACTTTGAAAGTTTTATCTGATATTTACAAAAACAAGACGGGGTTCACCGAATGCTTACCATACAACCAGACTGTATTCCTGTAGACCTCGGGGCTACTCCCAGTACCGGAATTTCTGTGGTAGCCTACCGGAACCTGATCAATCATCTTGGCATGGGGCATCTTCCAAACAAGGTTTACGATGTGATTCAGGAAGTTACTCAACCAGAAATGGAATTGTTAGACCATTTTGGCGTGGATGTGCTCGATATTGGGAGGGAATTCAATACTGCCCCGGACTACTGGCAGGAGTTGGAACTTATCTCCGGGACTCCTGCGCTTTACCCCAAGTGGTTCAATCCGGTCAGGCAACCAGACGGTTCGTGGCACGCACCCGGGAAAACCGGCGAAATGATCGGAAAGATGCCGCAGGGGGCTGCCTTCTTCGATCAATTGATTTTTCCCTACCGGGATGGCTATCCGGACAATTATGAAGGTCTTGGCAGGGAAATGTCGCGGGTAATTTGGGGAGGATTCGGTTTTACTCCCTACGATTGGATCGACGAAACGGGTTTCTGGCAGATGCTGCGTGAGAAAACGCTTGCGTTGCGGCAAAAAACTGACAAGGCGCTGTTGCTTGGCGTTGGCT
>CAIUUO010000061.1 GCA_903902325.1 uncultured Bacteroidia bacterium | reverse complement strand
TTACCAGTATTCATAATCTTGCACTTAATGAAAGTGCAAAACTACAAGTCAATTCAAATCAAAAAATCAAAGAACGCTTATATTGAATTTAATATCAGTTATTTACAAATATTTTTTAAAAGTTAACGCATCACTAGTAATCTTTAATCTTTAATCTTTAATTGATCTTTTATGGATCGTCGCAAAGCCTTTAAATTTCTCTCAGTAGCCGGATTGATTCCGCTTGCCGGAAAACTGGAAGCTGCACCAAAAGTTAAATCTGCGGTGAAGCCTGTGGTTGTTCCGGAGCGTGAGTATTGGGTCAGCCTGCTTACCAGGATTGGTACTCCACTGCTTGAATCGCTCAGCAAGGGAGAACTGAAGAAAAGCATGCCTGTTGAATGTGTACCCGGCAATGAGGCCTCCCGCCATACAGTAACCTATCTGGAGGCGTTTGGCCGGTTATTGTCAGGAATGGCTCCATGGTTGGAACTGGGTCCGGACGATACGGAGGAGGGTCGTCAAAGGGCAAAAATGATAGGGCTGGCACAAAAATCGATAAAGATGGCGGTGGACCCGGACTCACCCGACTTCATGAATTTCACAAAGAATTCACAACCGCTGGTAGATGCGGCCTTTCTTTCGCTGGCAATTTTACGCGCACCCCAGGTGCTGTGGTTCCAACTGGACGACACCACTCGCCGGCAATTGGTTACCGCCATAAAAAGCAGCAGGGCGATCACCCCTGGATACAACAACTGGTTGCTGTTTAGCGCCATGGTGGAGACTTTCCTGATGTTTGCAGGAGAACAGGCAGACGAAATGCGCATGGACCTTGCCACCCGCAAAATGATGGAGTGGTACAAGGGAGACGGCATGTACGGCGACGGTCCCGATTTTCACTGGGATTATTACAACAGTTTCGTCATCCAGCCCATGTTGCTGACGATCCTGGAAGAGTGGATGAAACACGATAAATCGAGGACGAGGACATACGATCTGGCACTGTCGAGGGCAAAAAGATATGCAGACATTCAGGAGAAACTGATCTCCCCGGAAGGTTCCTTTCCGGCCATCGGCCGTTCATTGGCCTATCGTTTTGGATGTTTCCATCATCTGGGCCGGATGGCGCTTAGCCACCAGCTATCCGACAATCTGAAACCTGCTCAGGTGCGTTGCGCTCTCTCAGCAGTTATTCACAGGATGTCTGAAGCCCCCGGCATGTTTGATGACAACGGATGGCTGAAAATTGGGTTTTTTGGCCATCAACCCAATATCGGTGAAGCTTATATCTCAACCGGCAGTCTTTATCTCTGTTCGGTCGGACTTTTGCCGCTCGGACTTCCTGCATCCGATCCTTTCTGGGCCGATGCTCCGGCAGATTGGACTGCAAAAAAAATATGGGGAGGAGTTAACTTCCCGGCAGATCACGCGATCATAAATTAATACAATATAAAAAAGAAAGTTATGAATGATTTATTTGACCTGACGGGGAAAGTTGCCCTGATCACGGGTGGAACGCACGGTATTGGTATGGCCATTGCCAAAACGCTGGGTGGAGCCGGTGCAAAAATCTGCGTAAACGACCTGTCCGACGAAAAACTCGAGGCATGTAAAATTGAATATGCCAAGGTTGGCATTGACGTTTTCACCCTCAATTTTGATGTTACCAATGAAGAGGCGGTCGACAAGGGCATTTCCATTATCGAAAAGGAAGTCGGTCCCGTCGATATCCTGGTAAACAATGCCGGAATCATCAAGCGTATTCCTATTCTGAACATGGCCATCAGCGATTTCAAGCAGGTAATCGACATCGACCTGGTTGCGCCGCTGATCATTGCCAAACGCGTTGCACCTGGTATGATCGCACGCCGAAGTGGCAAGATCATCAACATGTGCTCAATGATGAGCGTTTACGGCAGGAATTCAGTCTCTGCCTATGCCTCTGCCAAAGGAGGTCTCAAGCTTCTCACAGCAAACATGTGCTGTGAATGGGCCAAGTACAATGTCCAGATCAATGGCATCGGACCCGGTTACATTGCAACCTCCCAGACGGCTGATATCAGATTGGGCGGACATCCTTTCAACGACCTCGTCATGATGCGCACTCCTGCAGGACGCTGGGGCGAACCCGAAGATGTGGGCAATGCAGCGCTTTTCCTGGCCTCAAAGGCTGCGGACTTCGTAAACGGACATGTGTTGTATGTGGATGGCGGAATTTTGGCTAATTTTGGGTATGTCAAGGGCGAGAACGATCTGCCGGAATAAAAACAAATAGGGTCACGCAAAGCACGCAAAGAAACGCAAAGTAGAATTTAAAACTTTGCCTGACTTTGATGAGTTAAGGAGATAGAGTTTCCAAAAAAGAAATAAATCCCTTTGCGTTTCTTTGCGTGCTTTGCGTGACCTTTTTCTAATTTATTAATTTCGAAGTTATATGGAAAAAGTCATCACATTTGGTGAAGTGATGTTGCGCCTGGCTACCCCGGGTTTCGAACGATTCGGTCAATCCGGTAACCTCAGCGCCACATTCGGCGGCGGCGAAGCCAATGTGGCAGTATCACTTGCCAACTATGGCATTGCCACTCAGTTTGTCACAAGGTTGCCAAAAAATGATGTAGCAGATGCCTGCATCCGGGAACTTAGGGGTTTCGGTGTCGATACTTCAGCCATCATCAGGGGAGGCGAGCGCATGGGGATCTATTTCCTCGAATCCGGCGCCGTTAGCCGGGCCAGCAAGGTGATCTATGACAGGGCCGGTTCATCCATTGCCGAAATCAAATCCGGCATGATCGACTGGGACAAGATTTTCCAGGGTGCTACCTGGTTTCACTGGACAGGCATCACTCCGGCAATCTCAAAGGGAGCTGCCGATGTCTGCCTCGAAGCCATCCAGGCCGCAAATGAGCGTGGCATCACTGTCTCTACAGACCTGAATTACCGCAAAAACCTCTGGAACTGGGGCAAGAAAGCCCACGAGGTAATGCCTTCCCTAGTTGCCGGATGTGATGTCATCCTGGGCAATGAAGAGGATGCAGCCATGGCGCTTAATATCCACCCGGATGGTGTGGATGTAACTGCCGGTCATGTAGAGGCAGACGCCTACCTTTCAGTTTCACAAAAGGTAATGGCACAATTCCCGCGCTGCAAAAAGGTGATCACCACCCTGAGAGGTTCTGTCAGCGCCAATCACAATTCCTGGAGCGGTGTTCTTTACGACGGAAAGAAACTCTACAAGGCTGCGACTTACCAGATCACCCACATCGTCGACAGGGTTGGCGGTGGTGACTCCTTCATGGGAGGATTGATCTACGGATTGTTGACCTACCGGGATGATCTTCAGTCGGCACTGGACTTCGCGGTAGCGGCTTCCTGCCTCAAACATACGGTTTACGGCGACTACAACAGGGTTTCCGTCTCAGAAGTCGAAAAACTGATGGGAGGAGATGCCTCGGGGCGGGTTTCCAGATAAAAATTAATGTGCCAATATGCTAATGTGCTAATATGCTAATTGGCATTCGCTGTATATTGTAATATTGTACAAATAATTCTCAATTCTAAAAATTAGTATATACTAGATAGAATGTGAATTAATTAGCAAATTAGCAAATTAGCAAATTAGCAAATTAGCAAATTATAAAAATGGCACGATTCAAAAGATTAAAAGTTCTCAACACGCTCGTTGGAACAGGTATAGTTCCCCTGTATTACCACAAGGATGCGACTTTGGTGAAAAATGTGGTCAAGGCATGTTATGCCGGTGGAGCCAGGGTTTTTGAGTTTACCAACCGCGGCGATTTTGCCCATGAGGTCTTTGCCGAAGTGAACAAATGGTGTGTCACCGAATGTCCGGAGATGATCATGGGCGTTGGTTCCGTGGTCGATGCTGGCACCGCTGCGCTTTACATTCAGTTGGGAGCCAATTTTATTGTCTCTCCCAGTTTGAACCCGGATATGGCAAAAGTATGCAATCGCAGGAAAATTGCCTGGATGCCCGGTTGCGGAACGCTTTCCGAAATCAACTTGGCCGAAGAGCTGGGATGCGAAATCGTCAAAATCTTTCCTGGTAAGGAGGTAGGCGGACCATCCTTCGTGAAAGCAATCCTGGCGCCATGTCCGTGGACCAGCATCATGCCCTCCGGTGGTGTAACGCCCGACAGGGAAAACCTGGAAGCCTGGTTCAATGCCGGAGTAGCATGTGTCGGACTCGGATCACAACTTACACCGGCAGAGGTCATCGCAGCCGGGGATTTTGGTTTTATTGAGCAAAAGGTGAAAGAAGCGATTGCAATTGTTCAGGAAATCAGGAATAATAATTAAAGATTAAAAATTACAAATTAAAAATTGGAAAGGTTCTTAATTTTTAATTTGTAATTTTTAATTTGTAATTCACTAACTGACAGCTTTTTCATACAAACCCCGCAGCCAAACGGTCACGATTCCGTAAACCATGCCAATCGCGCAGTAAAGCAAAATTATGAGTGCGGAGGTTCCCATCGTAGCATTTGGGATGTAATTCATAAATGCGAAGAAAACGGCCGAAGAGACAAACAAGGCCGGTACAAAGTCAATCAGCGAATGGGCCCGCTCCATGGAGCACATCGGAATTACGATGACAAAAACTGCCAGAGGGACGGCCCAGAATCCGGCAGAACCCAATACACCGGCCAGTTTGATGATCAATATGGCGGAAATAATTCCCATCACATAACCGAGGAAAGTCCGTGCTCCGCCTTTAAGGGTGCATCCTGCCATAAAATACATCGCCCATGCCTGGAAGGTCACCCAGCCAAATCCCTTGTTGCCGGCAATGGGCAGATAAGGACTGATCAGTTGATCAAGCGCCACAAAAGTGCATGCGAGAAATCCGATAAAGATCGGAATGACAATAAACTTCTTGAAATCCATAAGTGTAAAATTTGATAGTTTGGTTTAATTCTGTATCCCTTAATTTTTAATTGTTTGATTTGTCAGTCAGCAACAAAAAGAATCATTTTTTTTGAAGTTTCAAAATTTCAGGGATATTTAAAATTTAATCGGCATCAATAGATTTAAGGAGTCAGCATCAATTTGTATCTTTGCCTATCAATAAAATTTCTCATCATGGAAAGTGCCTTTTTCGTCCTTAACAATACAGCCCCGGTAATTGATCTTGGAGGAGGCGTCAGCCGTCAGATTCTTGGATACAACGATGATATGATGATGGTGAAGGTCGTCTTCGAAAAAGGCGCTACAGGTGCCGTTCATGCGCATGTGCATACCCAGACTACCTATTGTGCCGGTGGCGTTTTCGAATTTAAAGTAGGCGAAAAAAGCCAGGTTGTCCGTGAAGGAGACGGCATTTATATTCCTTCAGGAGTGCTTCACGGCGTAGTGTGCCTTGAAGCAGGAATTCTCATCGATACCTTCAACCCTGTACGACAGGATTTTTTGTAATCATAAAGAAAGAGGATTCTATATTCTCCATGTTCCCTGAAATGTAATTGTCATTTCAAGAAGATATTTTGTACTAATTACAAAATGTTAAGTATCATACTTTCAGTGGATAACTGAGTAAAATTTAGCAAAGATAAAATTTTACTCAGATTTTTCTGGTAACCTTTTGGTCTGATTTTGTATTAATTATAATTGACCTGTATCAGTAGATTCTTTCTTACGCATGAAGATTGTACGGAAAGTGGTGCAGTTACAGTTTTGCTTTTTCCGGGACTAAATCGAATAGAACCCTGAGGCCAAAATCATAAACCATCTTATGCCTGTTTACAAGAAACCTGACATATACATTGAAGAGATTTCAAAATTACCCCCTTCGGTTGCAGAAGTTGAAACTGCAATTCCTGCCTTCATTGGTTATACTTCATTTGCAACAAGAGTTTCGGCAGGAGATCTTCTTCTCGTTCCAAAAAAGATTTTTTCACTCAAAGATTTTGAGACCTACTACGGCTATCCGAATGAAGATCCGATTGCGGTTGTGGTCAGGTCTGATAATTCAGGCTATGTTAGTTTGGTTTCGGTGACAGAGCCGTCACTCTTCTACTTTTTGTATTTCAGTGTCCGGATGTTTTTTGACAATGGGGGAGGAGCTTGCTACATCGTTTCTGTCGGAACGTTTCAGACACCTACTACCATCAGGTTGAAAGGTGATTCAGGATCCAACCAGTCAACCAAATACGGGCTGATGGACGGTTTGGACAAAGTGGCTTTGTTTGACGAACCGACCCTGATTATTATTCCCGAAGCGGTAAAGTTATCAGCGAATGACTATTCTACCCTGGTTCAGGCAGTTCTTTTGCAATGTAGTAGGTTAGGCGACAGGTTTGCCATTTTTGATTTGTACGATGGTGGAAACAAGGATGCCGATTTTAGCGCCAATAGAAATTACTTTGGCAGCAATTCCCTAAAGTATGGGGCTGTCTATTACCCATTTATCAGGACGTCCATGAATTTTTACCTGAAACCTGACGAAACGAATGTCTTTGTGACCTACTCAGGAGGTTATGCCACCCTTGACAAATTGAAGAGTTCAAATATGGCTGTTTACAATTTTGTGATCGCCGAACTGAAGAACCATTTTGTGGTGATACCTCCAGGTGGAGCGATTGCAGGCGTTTACACTGCGACGGATAGAAACCGGGGTGTTTGGAAAGCGCCTGCCAATCTGAGGCTCACCAGTGTTATCGAGCCGATATGCGAGATAGACAAAGCCCATCAGGATGTGCTTAATGTGGATGCAATTACTGGAAAATCAATCAATGCCATATGTGCTTTTCCCGGCAAGGGAACCCTTGTTTGGGGAGCCAGAACATTGGCTGGCAATGACAACGAATGGCGTTACATAGCCGTTCGCCGCTTTTTCAACATGGTGGAAGAGTCGCTCAGGAAATCGACTGGCTGGGTAGTTTTTGAGCCCAACGATGCCAATACCTGGGTAAAGGTGCGGGCGATGATTGAAAACTACCTGATCCTGAAATGGCAACAGGGTGCTTTGGCTGGCTCATCTCCCAAAGAAGCTTTCTTTGTTCACTGCGGACTTGGAACAACAATGACTGTACAAGATATCCTTGAAGGCAGGATCAATGTTGAAATTGGAATGGCGGCAGTAAGGCCAGCTGAATTCATCATTCTGAAATTTTCTCAAAAATTAGTTAAGTCATAATCAAATTACCATGAATCTGACAGACCAACAAAAACGCATTTGTGAACAGGTGATCAATGCATTCGAATCGGGCAGCGCTGCAGGGGTTTACGGAGCCATCAGCATCATGGATGACGGTCCGCACAGGGTGCGGCAAATCTCCTATGGCCGTTCGCAGACAACAGAATACGGAAACCTGGAGGAATTGCTCCAAATGTACGTGAACAACAACGGCATTTACAGTGCAGCCATACAACCCTATTTGGCAAGGATCGGTGTCACCCCTTTGGTGGATGATACCGTTTTCAGAAAGCTGCTCAAAGACGCCGGGACAAAAGACCCGGTGATGCAGCAGGTGCAGGATCAGTTTTTCGACATGCGCTATTTCCAGCCGGCAATGAAATGGATGGATGACAATGGATTTACATTGCCTTTATCTGCGGTCGTGATCTACGATTCATTCATTCAAAGCGGCAGTATCATGATGTTCCTCCGGAAAAGATTTTCCGAAAGTTCACCTGTAAACGGCGGAGATGAGCAAACCTGGATTACCCAATATGTGAATACCCGGCATGACTGGCTGGCTTCACACAGTAACACCCTGTTGCAGAATACAGTTTACCGTACCGAATGTTTTCAAAATGAAATTGCCAGGGATAACTGGGATCTGAGTCAATTGCCGGTAAGGGCGCATGATGTGGAGATCTATGGATAAAAGTGCCTAAAGTGAACTAGAGTGCCTAGAGTGCCTAGAGTTATCAACTCCGACCATTCTTAGCTCGCAGCGCAAGTACTTTAGGCACTCTAGGCACTTCTATTTACTTTTCAACTTCTTGGTATAATAAAAGGAGACCCCAAGTATGATCAGTCCCACAAAAATAAAGGCCATAATGCGGTAAGCCACACCCATCTTGGAAATATCAAAGATAAACAGGTTCAGTACTGCAGCGATCAGCGTCAGGAATGCAAGCCACCTGTACTTGACGTTTTTAAGGATCGCACTCATGATCATGTAGGCAACGGCCGCCAAACCCCACGAAATGGTGACATAATCCTTGGCAACAGCATTGTACAGTGTATAAAGCATGATGAAAAAGGTGATCACCAGGTAGAAGTTGCGGATGGAATCCGTCTTTAGTTCGAGCCTTTTCTGCTGCCAGTTGAGGATTCGTGCGGAGGCAATCGCGATCAGCGTAAATGAGATATTGTAGGTATCAATCGATTTGGAGGTGATCAGGTAAGCCAGCAGGATGACAGTATAAAGCGCCGTATTCATCAGCACGATCAGGTTGGACCTGAACCAGATTGCGATGGCCAGGACCACCAGGCTCTGCCAGGCCAGGAAGATATAGGATCCCGGCAGGTCGGAATATCCATAAACGGCAATACTCAGTGCCATGAAACCGAAATTGACAAAAAAGAAGGAGTCGAACCTGCTGATAATTTTGTAGTTGAGTACAATGGCATAAATCAGACAGAGTATGGAAGTTCCAAGAAATATGAACAAGTAGCTTTTGCTGTAAAATGTGAGTACGTTCAACAGCAGCAATACCGAAAAGGCGATGCTGTTAAGTATCACGGTAGCATTGCAGACTTCCGCCCCGATTTTGCCTTTTTGCTTCAGAAAAGGAGAAACTGAATAGATCGCAGCATACAAGAACAAATAGATCAGGTTGTTCTGCGGCGTAGATACCGCACCAACGGGATGGCCCATCAACGGATTTCCGATCAGCCACAGGGTATGCCCAATGTAAACCATGAAAACAGAGAGGATCAGCAGGGTATCCCAGCCATTTTTGTAAAGGAGGAAGATGACGGTCACGGTAGCTGCAAAAAAGAGAAATAGCGTCACCTGGGTCTGGTCTGCAAAAAGGGCCGTCATGATAAGAAGAAGGTAACCGATAAAACCCATCAGTTGCGATTTAGCCGCATCTGCCCTGTAAAACAGATACCCAATAGAAGCCAGCAAAAGAACCAGCACCATCCACATGTTACCGATCACAGGGATCTCAGTGAAAAAATGAAGCTTCAGAATGGAGTAATAGATCAGCAGATGAGCACTGATTGTAAACATGTAAGCCATGTAGCTTAGTGTCTTCCTGAGGTAGCCCGACAGGATGAAAGTCATAACAGCCGCCGAAATGCCTAAGGCAAAAGAGGCAACACCGCCAAAGGCATTGTGGACAAACAGCATGGTAAAAATCATACCCAACAGCAATACAGCACTCCCTATCCATGCAAGTCCATGCTCGAAAACCTTCGACTCGGAGAGCGGATTGGAGAATTCTTCGTCCTGCTCTTGAGAAGATGCATCGGTTGAAATTCCGCCAGAACCCCCCGTTTTGACTTTGACTCTCAACAAGGCTTCAAGTCGCCTGGTCCTATCTTCCAACGCAATGAGGCGTTCAGCCAATTCCTTTTGGGTCATTTTTTGTTCGACCATAGCAAGGTAAATTAGATTTTTAGCTTTCTACCTGAAAAAGTGCCTGAAATGCCTAAAGTGAACTAAAGTGCCTAAAGTACTTGCGCCACATACCGAATAAGTCCGGAGTTCCCAACTTTAGGCACTCTGGGCACTTCTTTCAATGTTCCATCTCCGTTTTCTTCCAGGGAGGAAACAACCAGAGCAGGAATGCCAGGATGAAAAATGGTACGATTAGCCAGATGCTGGCCATCAGGAAGCCCTCCGGCCCGATCAGCGAAAGTTTGAAACTCGTAAAGCCCAGGAAGCTTTTGGAAAAGAGCTGTCCGCCGATCACCACATTCCAGCGCATGAAGAAGATTCCGATCAGCACCAGCACACCTGTGATGAAATAGAGCAGTTGCCTTACTTTTTCGGCAGGTTTATAAAACTGGAGGATGCCAAGGGTAGTGAGTGGTAAAAACATGCCAATACCTACCTGCATGACTAGCAGGGTAAAGTTGAGGTGCCCCGAAATCAGCAACTGGATGATTTCAAACGATTCCTCCGCCTCATAAAAACGGTGTATCTGATCCAGGGATTCCATGGTAAAGTCGATGATGATGATGTAGAACAGGTATTTTGCGATCGTGTCGAGACAAAGCATGTCAATTTTCTGTTTCCTGACTTTGTTGATGATGATGAACAGGAGCATGACGAGTGCTATCCCGGATACCATGGCAGAAAAGAGGAAGATGATGGGCATCATTACCGTCGACCACCACGGGTTGGCTTTGATGGATCCGAAGATGAATCCCACGTACCCGTGAAGCAGGAAGGCGGATGGAATACCTATCACGGTGACGATGTAACCGAGCTTCTGATCCAGCTTTACCGATTTCGGTGATATATCGTCGCTGCCAAGTGCCAGGGCTTTGTATAGCCATTTCTTTACTCCCGTGGATTCCCTCGCCCAAAGAACAAGGTCGTACCTGTAGTCGAACCAGATCTCCAGCAGCAAAACAATCATGAGGTACCACAGATAGACAAATCCAAATATGGCCATCGCCGAAGTCAGATGGGGTGTCATCATGATCTCCCACGCCCTCAGTGGCTGACCGAGGTGGAAAATCAGCGGCATCGTGGCAACGAGTAAAAAGGCAAATGAGGTTAAAAGTGCAATCACATAGGTGGGCCTGAGTGACTTGACGTTGAAGACGCGCTCCAGTGAAGCGAGGATGAAAGCTCCGGCCACGAGTCCTGTGATGAATGGGTACAGGACAATCAGAATGGACCAGCTGAGCTCTATTTCGTTCGGGTAGATAAATCCGTCTACCTTCGACAAGGCCTGATACAAATGTTCAAATTCCGGGTTCATATTATCGTACCTCCTGATTTAATGCGTTGTAATACAATTTACTGCCAGTATTCAGATGTGGTTTCAGCACATAGACGTTTTTGGTTCGGATGAATTTTGAAATGGCGCTTTCCGGATCATTCAAATCCCCGGAGATGCGGGCCTTGGTCGGACAGTTGTCCATGCAGGCAGGATTTAAGCCCTTCTTGATCCTGTGGAAACATAGGGTGCACTTGTCGGCAACATGCTTGTCAGGGTGGAAATACCGGCAACCGTACGGGCATGCCTGGATGCAATATTTGCAGCCGATGCAATACTTCTCATCGACAAGGACAATGCCCTCTTCCGTTTCATAAGTGGCGCCTACCGGACAAACCTGAACGCAGGGTGATTTGGCGCAATGGTTGCACATTTTCGGTACAAAAAATGTTTTCTCGATCTGATCGGCAGGAACGGATTGCGTAAACCCATCGATTCCGCCATTGGGAGATTCGACTTTCAGGGAACCATCTTTCCGGATGGTATATTGCTCTACCCAACTCCTGAAGAAGAAGGGTTCCTGGGGAACGTTGTTCTCAATCTTGCAGGTTTTGGCACAAGTCCCGCAACCGATGCATTTTTCGATATCGATGGCGATTCCATACCATGGACCTTTTGTATTGCGTTTCACAGCCGCAAATAAAACTGCATTGAAGGAAGGAAGCGTGGAGGTCGCCACCAGCGTCCCGGCTGTAACCCCCGCATTCCTAAGGAAATTGCGGCGGGAAAGGCTTGTCTTTTTCTCTGTCATGGCTGATGGGGATTATGGCATTTGACACATTTATCTTCGGGATGATGGTCCTTGATGTTCTGCTGGGTGATGGCCTTCTCGGGCCGGGCAGGATTGATCGAGTGGCATTTCCCACAAAATTCCCTGGAGTTGGGTTTGATCAGTTTCTCCGTTTTGGGATTCTTGATGTGCAGGTACCCGGCACCATGGCATCCCTCGCAGGCGAGGTCGCTGTGGTAACCCTCATTCTTCATCGTGACGATGGTGTCATGACAGCTTTCGCAGCTTTTGTTGCCTGTAAAGTGGATGGGAAGAGCCGCGATTTCCCCCATCGAATTTCCCCTGTAATGACCGTACTGGCCAAAGGAATCAGGGGTTAGCGCGTGTTTCAGGAGTAAAAATAAGGACACAATTACCACTCCCGTTAATAGTAAACGTTTCAGATGTAATGGCATACACTTAATTCTTGTTTAGTTGTTTAGCTTGATAATATTCCAAATATATAAATATATCAATACAAAACAAATGTCATGTTTTGAATTAAGGGTAATGCGGAAATAGTCTTAATAAAAGGAAGTGCCTAAAGTGAACTAAAGTGCCTGGAGTGCCTAAAGTTATGAACTCCGAACAATTCTGGCTCGAAGCGCAAGTACTTTAGGCACTCTAGGCACTTTAAATACTCTAGGCACTTGTCTTACTTGTGCTTCCCGAAAGGGATGGTAATTCCCAGCCATGGAACAGCAAAGAAACCGAATCCTTCCGCTACCGGGAAGAGCAAACCATAATCAAGTCCGGCACCTTTAATAATTGTTCTTCCTCCGAAAGAGAGCATCACGGTAGTGGAATTGGCGTCACTAAAAATGTAGTTTTCTGTGAGAAGATAACCACGTGGGCCGATTCTGACCATACCGTTTACATTGATCATCGGAGCCTTGGAGATGGATCCGCTGACGAAGCCATAACCCAGGCCAAGGCTCAGGTTGGCATCTTTTGAGCCTACAGTAGCAATTCCGTAGAATATGCCGAATCCTGACTCAGATGCTCCCAGCGCCGCTCCTGCCAGTACCCCTGCGCCAAGATTGAATTTATCCTTCACAACGGGAATGGATACTTTGGCAGTGATGTATGCAGGTGTGGGAGTGCCTGCAAAAAGAAAGAGCGGAATCACACCACCGCCGATCGATACGTAATCATTGACTCCGACGGCAAAGGAATTCACCAATACCCAGACATTCTGGTAGTATCCTTCTCCTTTTTTCAAACCATACCCATTTGGTGAGAAAAAATAGCGCGTGGATTGCGGATTTTCAAGCCAGATTTTATCGCCCTTTACCTGACTTGCATCCAGAGCCGTTTTCTTTTTGATGTCCTTGTAGAGGATCGTGATCTCTCCGAGTTTGTCCGTTTTGAGTACCACCTTCGTTGAGTCGCTGGAGATTACCTGACCTACGTAACTGTTGCCATCGGAAGTCTCGATGTGGTATTTTTTTATTTCGGATTGATTTTGAGCGTAACAGTAAAATCCTGTCGCAACAATCGCAATTGTCAGGATAATTCGGGAAACATTAATTCTGATTGTCATGATTCAGGTCTATTGATTAAAATATTAATGCTGATTGCAAGATCCTTTGTGTCCTTCGGGTGAACCTTTGTGTCCTTCGTGGTGGAATTTTTTTTTATCACGACTTGTCCCGATTCTTCGGGAAAGTACACAAAGGATTGCACAAAGGTCTCAAAGTAATTCGATAAAATGAAAATTTGCGAATATCTCGCATCACCACATCAGCACATCAACTAATCAGCTAATCATATCATTGTCGAATCGTCGAATTGTCGAATCGTCGAATTCATCTCCCCGGATTCATACTTGCAAGCATTGCTTTGACTCCATCCGGCGGAGGTGTGGCAGACCAGCCGAACTTCTTTTCAAACTTGCTGCTGTCGAAGACGTAATCCTGGTCGTACTGGTACATCATCTCGGGAAACTCTTTCATCACGGGGATAAACAGGCCGAGCAGTTTAAGCAACCAGTTTGGAACATGTTGTATTTTGGGCTCAATGCCGAGTTCTGCAGCAAAAAGATCGATCCATTGCTTGCCTGTGATGTTTTCTTTGGTCGTTGGCAGATGCCATACCTGGTTGTAAGCCTCCGGTGTATTCCCGAGCAGTGCGGTGGCATTGGCCGCATCCGGCGTATAGGTGTAAGTATGGATTTTGTCGGGGTTTCCGAATGTTTGTGCCTTCTTTCCCACCAGGAAGTTGGTGGCGACCATTTGTCCCAACGCACTGTTTTTATTGTCCGGACCGTAAAAATCTGCGGCGCGGGCAATCAGTGCCGTCAGCTTTTTCTGTTCAACGGCAGAAGTGATCATTTCTGCGATCTCTTGCCTGACAGCCCCTTTCCTGCTGGGAGGCTGTATCGGAGACTCCTCTGTCATGTGCGGGATCGCTGATTTTGCATACATGTACACGTTGTCGAAGAAAACCAGTTTTGCCCCATGCGTCTGACAGGCTTCTATCACGGCCTTCATGAAGGGAGGCCACTTCTCCTGCCATATTTTGAGGTTGTATTCAAAACCAATGGTTACATAAACCACTTCGCTGCCTTCGATGGCTCCTGACAATTGACTCAGATCATTCACGTCGAGGGGATACAACTCATCCGTATCATTTACTTTTTTGGGATTTCGGCTGACCAGCCTGATTTCGCTGGTGTATTTTTTCAATTCCCTGGCGAGGGGAATTCCGATGGCGCCACCTGATCCGAGTATGGTCTGCTTCATGGGTTAAAAATTGATGGGTAAATGATTGGCTGATTTGGTTTAAAATTAATTATACGGAAAATGACGGAAGTCGTTTCGCAAATTCGACAATGTGACAATTCGACGATTCGACAATGTAGCGATGTGATGATTAGCTGATTTGTTGATGTGCTGATTGTTTGTATTCAAAGATTCGCACCAAGGGGGGGGGAATGTAAAAATTGTAAAATGTGGTAATGAATACAATACATGGGTTTAGCCGCGTAGCGGCGTAATATTTGTAGCCCCCGGTTTTAACCGGGGGACAGGAGATGCCGGGAGATCCGCCGTCCGCTCGCCAGGGCGGATAGGGCGGAAAATGATGGGATCGGACGGAAAGAACCAATGACGAAGAGGACGATTCTTCGGAGGCGGCCTTGGATGGCTGCCCGACAAACAGCACACCAATCGCGTTTTTAACCTATAATGCGGTAATTGCAAGGGCACTGGTTACAAATTAGTGCCAGTAGGGAAGAATTTTAATGGCATTGACCAAAAATCAATGCCTGTGGAGGCATCTACAAGTTGTATTTTTTGATAGAAAAATGTAATAATTGAATATCAATTACCCCGCAGACCGGAGATTTGTAATCTCCTTTTCCCACTATATTGCCTGTAATTTAGCCATCCTAAATTCTCTTTTCTTCATTTTTTACTGTAAATTTATTGATATGGGAATTCGGAATAAAATAAATCCCGGTTATGTTTACTTCGTTACATTGACAATTGTCGAATGGATTGATATTTTTACCCGACCGGCATACAAGTACCTTATAGTTGATGCCTTAAATTATTGCATTACCACGAAAGGCCTGAAAGTTTATTGCTGGTGCCTGATGAGTAATCACCTGTATATGATTGCCAGTGCCACAGATGGTCATAATCTATCTGATATCCTGCGTGATTTCAAAAAATTTACGAGTAAAGAGATTGTTCATACAATCAGGAAAATTCCGGAAAGCAGGCAAGACTGGCTTTTGAATTTATTTTGGTATGCCGGAAAAAACAATAAAAAGATCAAATATTACAAGGTTTGGCAGGATGGGAATGATGCCAAAGAGGTAGGTTCAGCTGATTTCCTTGATCAGAAGATGGAGTATATTCATTTGAACCCTGTTCGTGCTGAAATTGTGGCTGATCCTATTGATTATTTTTACAGTTCTGCAAGAGACTATGCCGGGACGAAAGGGCTGATAAATATCGAGTTCGTGTAGCATATTTGGATTGCAAATCCAATGTCTGCGGGGCGCGGATCACAGATCCGCACCAGCGGGAGCGGCTCCGAAGTCTTCCGAACACTCCTAATCACAGATCCGCACCAGCGGGGTGGAAGTCGTTACGGTAATTGGACAATTGGACAATTGGATAATTCGACGATTCGACAATTCGACGATGTGACAATTCGACGATTAGATGATTAGATGATTTGTTGATTATGAGAATTTGAAAAATCATGCCATCGTGAGTGAATATATTTTTTTAAACCAAGATTTGTAATGCTCAGACAAAAGTTATAAATTGCAGTAAGAACCTGAACAAACGGGAAATTTACCCTAAACTAAAATTAAATGTTGTCAAAAAAGGTGCGAATCGCAGTTATTTGCTGGTTAGTAATATCATTTATGATTCGATTTTCAAATAAGGAAGGTACGCTCACATCGATGATAGACCTTTTCAACCAAACTATTGTAATCACTTATGTTTTATTATTATTTTGGAACAAAGATATTGTTTCAAAATACCCTGAATTTTTAAGGATGAGGATTCCTTTTTCGATTTTGTTGGTTATGATTGAAGTCATGACAATATATTTAAAGTTCCACAAACCTATACCTCATCAAATCGCATTTCTCATTTAGAGCACGTAACTCAAAACCTTCATCCAACAATTTGTCCTTCGACTATCGCTGGTGTGGATCTGTGATCCGCGCCCCGAAGACCGGAGATTTGCAATCTCCATTACTAAAATAATTGCATTGAACTTTGGCTCATTAAACTTCCGCCGTTCGTGCTGAAATTGTGACTAACTCATTTGACTGTTTATACTGTATAGCAAGAGACACTATCCTCGTTCCGATTTGCAATTAGCTGTGTAAGATGTGTTCCAAGTTATTTAAGGTAAAACCCAAGCCTTGAAAGAAACGTTCCAAGTCATGTGAGATGCATCCCATTCCATGCGAGATTCGAGCCAAGGCATGTGAGATGTGTTCCAAACCATGCAAGATTCGTTCCAATGCATGGAAGATAAGTTCCAAACAATGTAAGATTCGTTCCAGGGCATGTCAGAACAATTCCAATCCCGTTACGGGGCAATAAACTGGGTGTAAGTATATGTACAACTGGGCAGCAAATCTACCCACCCCGCCGTTGACTGTATTCAGCAACTCAAAACCGCTCCAATGCCTAAATTAGCACATCAGCACATCAGCACATCAGCAAATCAGCACATTAGCACATTAGCACATTAGCACATCAGCACATTAGCACATTAGCACATTAGCACATCAGCACATCAGCAAATCAGCACATTAGCACATTAGCACATCAACCCATCATCTAATCATTGAATCAATTCTTTTCTCTCCTCCAAATGCCGTATCTTTGTATAAAGGAAAGAAATGAACACTTCAGACACCACCAAATACTTGAGCAATCCGCAGCTGGACCTGGCTTTTGACTTTATCCAGTACACGGGTCAGAACCTTTTCCTGACGGGGAAAGCTGGGACTGGCAAGACCACTTTCCTGAAAAATCTGAAGCTGCAATCACCCAAAAGGATGGTGGTGGTGGCTCCAACAGGAGTGGCAGCTATCAATGCCGGTGGGGTTACTATCCATTCATTCTTTCAGATATCCTTCGGTCCGCAGATTCCACAGGATCCCGACAAGCCTCAGCAGTCAGCGGCTCAGAATGGCTATGCAGCGGCAAATATCCGACGTTTTAGCAAGGAGAAGATCAACATCATCAGAAGCCTCGACCTACTTGTAATAGACGAGATCAGCATGGTGCGCGCCGATGTGCTTGATGCAGTTGATGAAGTTTTGCGCCGCTACCGCACCCGTTACAAGCCCTTTGGCGGAGTGCAGTTGCTGATGATAGGCGACCTCCAGCAACTCGCTCCGATCGTGAAGGACGATGAATGGGAGATACTGAAATCCTATTATGAAACATCTTTTTTCTTCAGCAGCCGTGCCCTGAAACGGTCCACTTTCACGGGCATCGAACTGAAACATATTTTCAGGCAAAGCGACCAGCAATTCATCGACCTGCTCAATAAGATCCGTGACAACCGGATCGATACCGAAACCCTGCAGTTGCTGAACAGACGTTACCAGCCAGATTTCAATCCGGACGACAAGGAGGGCTACATCACCCTCACCACGCACAATTACCAGTCGCAACAGATCAACGGTTCTAAACTTGATCGGATCAAGGCTGCAGCCTCCAGGTATTCTGCAGAAGTACAGGGCGAATTCCCCGAGTATTCCTATCCAACTGATCCTGAACTTGAGCTGAAGGTTGGCGCCCAGGTGATGTTCGTCAAGAATGACCTTACACCAGCCAAACGGTTTTTCAATGGTAAAATTGGCAAGGTAACAGAACTGGATGAAGAGCAGATCGAGGTGGTTTGTCCGGGCGACCGGGAGGCGATCATCGTCGAACGGGTGGCATGGCAGAATACCAAATACAAGCTCAATGAAGTTACCCAGGAGATTGAGGAGGAGGTGATAGGCACCTTCAGCCAGTTTCCACTCAAGCTGGCCTGGGCCATCACCATCCACAAGAGCCAGGGACTGACTTTCGACAAGGCGATCATTGATGCACGCGCATCCTTCGCCCACGGGCAGGTTTACGTTGCGTTGAGCAGATGCAAGACCTTCGAAGGTTTGGTGCTCAGCACGCCGATAGGGGTTCACAGTGTCAAAAGCGACTCCACGGTAGTTCAGTTCAGTGAAGCAGTGGAGCAAAATCAGCCGGGACCGGCTGAGCTTGAGCAGTTGCGGAAAGAGTATCTGCAGCAGTTGCTGGGCGAGCTTTTCGATTTTAAACCGGTACTTCGGCAAATTCAATATTTGCAAAGATTGTGGAATGAACATTCATCACAGCTTTTGGGTACGCTGAATTTCGTTCTGAAAGGGATGGTTGCGCCCTTGCAGAGTGAAATGATCGATGTTGCCGGAAGATTTGACAATCAGGTCAGGCAATTGCTGGCCTCGGTACCGAATCCGGAAGAGGATGAACTCTTGCAGGAGCGAGTCAGGAAGGCGTCGGAATTTTATTGTGCCAAACTGGAGCAATTGCTGGAGCAGCCTCTCTCGGAAGCTACCTTCGACAGCGACAACAAGGCTGTACGCAAAAGCATTGGCGAGGCAACCGATAAACTGGTAAAGGAAATCAGGATCAAAAAAATATGCATCGAACACTGCAGATCCGGTTTCAAAACCAGAACCTATCTGGAAACCCGTTCCAAGGCTGCCATCGAGGTGGAGGAGACAGCCCGTAGCAGGAAGAAACAGGATAGTCCGGCAACTTTTTCATCCAACCCGGATTTCTATACCCTGATGAAAAGATGGCGGGCAGAGAAGGCAGAACTGCTGCAGGTTGAGGTTGCAAGGGTACTGGCGCAGAAAACAATGCTCGAGATTGTCCAGACACTTCCGGTTACTGGGAAAGAACTGAAGGATGTCAAAGGAATGGGCGGAGTCAGGATGAAACAGTTTGGAAGGGAGATCCTGGAGATGATCCTTGCCTACCGGGAAAAGCAAGGCATGGAGATTCCCGCGGAAGCGGAAAAGGAGGCCGAAAGGGCTGGAATGGATTCCAGGCAACTAAGTTACGATCTTTTCAAAAACGGCCTGAATATTCCTGAAATTGCCCGCAACAGGCAGATGGCGCAATCGACCATCGAAAGCCACCTGCTTAACTATGTAGGGAACAGTGATATTGATTTCTACCGCCTGGTAGAACAACGAAAAGTGAAAGTCATTGAAGAATGCATCGAACTCAACAACTTCAGGTCTGTCACCGACCTGAAGGCAAAGTTGGGCGATTCGTACAGCTACTCAGAGATCAGGTTCGTTTTAAAATACCTTGAAACGAACAACTGAAGTGAATTTCTATAAGGAATTTAAAAATTATTTGTAGACATCCATGGACAAAGCTGGCTATCTATACATGATGACCAATAAATACAGGACAGCTTTATATATTGGTGTAACAAATGATTTATGCCGAAGAGTTTATGAACACAAGAATCATACTGTAAAAGGATCTTTTACTGATAAATATAACCTCGAACTCTGCATTTATTATGAAGAATTTCCTTGTTTCAGCATGGCTATTAACAGAGAAAAGGAATTGAAAAAGTGGAGGCGACACAAAAAAGACGAATTGATTAGCAAGAAAAATCCGGAATGGAAAGTCCTTGTTACGGATAAAGGATTTGTACGCCAACCTTCGCCTTTCTCAGAGCAACATTCAGCATTTCTCAATAAAAGAGGAGATTCCTCCCTTCGGTCGGAATGACAAATCATTGGCTTGGGGCAAGGGGAAAGGAATTGGCGGCGAAGCCGCCAATTCCTTTCCCCCCCCACTTATTGATGCCCGTCATTCCGAACGAAACGAAGTGTAGTGAGGAATCTGCCTGGTTTC
>CAIUUO010000060.1 GCA_903902325.1 uncultured Bacteroidia bacterium | reverse complement strand
ATCGAATAATTTTCGGATTCCTGCAGTGGGTTTGCGTCTCCGTGTATGTAGTGGATATTTTCTTTTGGAATTTCAATTTTGGAGAAAAGCAGTTTTTGAACTGTTCCGAAATTGCTTTCTGGATCATCTGAAGGTACCATCCTTTCATCAACCCACCAGAAATGGGTCTTTTGCCAGAGCACCGAATCAGGGTACTTTGAAGCCAGCGCAGAAAAGAGGAAGTTTGGCGTTGACCCACCAGAAATGGCCAGATCAAACCGTCGGCCGCTTGATTTTGATATTTGCTCTATCAGCCGGTCGCTGACCCGGTCGGCCAAGGCTGCAGGATTCTCAAAAATCGTAAGATTTGGTCTCATGCGAATGGATTTTTTTTACCACGATGGTCTCAAAGGGTGGCACAAAGGACACAATTAACAATCGAAAAACGCTCCGAGCTCCATGCCCCCTGCCCCATGCTCCATTCTCCATGCCCCCTGCTCCATGCTCCATGCCTCACAGCTCGCAATATTCACCATCGTGCGACAGATTTTTACAGGGTTTGCGCCAGGAGCCATCCTCAATCATATTTTCTACGGATTCGGGACCCCAGGTACCCGCCGGATAACCATATATCGGGATATCAGGGTTGTTTTGCCATGCATCCAATATGGGCTGCACGTATTCCCAGGCTTTTTCGACGGCATCGCTGCGTGAATACAAAGTGGCATCACCCTGCATGCAATCCAGCAGCAACCGGCTGTACGCCGAAGGAAGATAGGTGCCCGAAAGCTCTGTGTAGTGAAAATCCATGTTCATGTTCTGTACCTTGAAGCCTGCACCTGGGACCTTCATCCCGATTTTAAGCAATACGCCTTCGTCGGGTTGTATCCTCAATACCAGTTGATTGTTGACTGGCTCAAGGTCCGACTGGTATTGGAACAGGTGGTGGGGAGTTGTCTTGAAATAGATGACTACCTCAGTCACCCTGGTTGGCAATTTTTTGCCGGTCCGGATATAGAAGGGAACACCTGCCCACCGAAAATTGTCGATAAAAAATTTGAAGGCAACATAGGTTTCGGTCCTGGACTGTGGATCAACCTCTTTTTCCTCGCGATAACCGGGAATCAGTTCATTTCCGATATGCGACTGGGTATATTGTCCCCTGAACACCTGACTGGCAACATCGGCTTCCCGGATTGGCCGCATGGATTGAAATACCTTCAACATCTCATTTCGGATGGCATTGGCTTCGATCACGACAGGCGGCTCCATCGCTACGTAGCCAACCAATTGCATCAGGTGGTTCTGGACCATGTCGCGCAAGGCCCCGGAGTGATCATAATAGCCTCCGCGGTCTTCCACTCCAAGGGTTTCGGCAGATGTAATTTCTATGTGGTGGATGAAATTGTGATTCCAGATAGGTTCAAAAATACCGTTTGAAAATCGGGTCACCAGCATATTCTGAACTGTCTCCTTTCCCAGGTAATGATCAATCCTGTAAAGTTGTTCCTCCTTGTAGAAAGAGAGCAGATTCCTGTTGAGTTCACGGGCAGAGGCAAGATCCGTCCCGAATGGCTTTTCAATGATTAACCGCCTGAAACCTTGTGAAACGTCGTTTAGTCCTGCTTCGGCAAGGATCCGGGGTATTACCGGATACATCTGGGGAGGCGTAGACAGGTAGAAAATGAAATTGGCAGGGATGGACAGTTCATTTCCAAGGATTTCCAGTCTGGCTTTCAGCCTGGGATAATCTGTTGCATCGGACGTATTAAGCGACTGGTAAAAAAGGGTCTCCTTAAATTGGGCAATTGCAGGGTTGTTTTGTGAGGATGCGGGAAGAAATTCGCCCATTTTATCCCTGAAAACCTGGTCGGAAATTTCTGTTCTTGAAACTCCCAGGACGGCAAATTTTTCAGGAAGAAGTTTCTGAGCGTACAATTCAAACAGTGCAGGTATGAGTTTCCGCTTGGTCAGATCGCCAGAGGCTCCGAAAATAACGAGGATATGTGGTTCAGGGGTTTTCATTGTATTTATGTAAGAATATCTGGTATTTTACGAAAGAAATTGGTTCCCGTTTCTCATTTTCTCATTTTAAAGCTTTTCGTCTGTTTAAGGGTGGGGCTTCTCTTTTAGACTTTTGGGTCTCGCAGGACTATTAGGACATGACAATTTGGACCCTCGCCCCCTCGCCCCTTCGTCCTAGTCGTCCACTCGTCCCAGTCGTCCCCTCTTTTTTCAAAAGGCTGCCCTGTACCTGGCATTGTCCTCCTCCATCAGCGACTTGTAGGATTCATACCGCGAGGTAGATACGCTTCCTTTTTCAACGGCTTCCTTTACTGCACATCCGGGTTCATGTATATGGGTGCAATTGAAGAAACGGCATTGATCGAGCAATTTGAAAATTTCGGGAAAGTAGTGAGATATCTCTGTCTTTTCCATGTCGATTACGCCAAACCCGCGTATTCCGGGAGTATCAATCAGGTACGTGTCTTCCGAAAGCAGGTGCATTTCGGCAAAAGTAGTGGTGTGTTTGCCTTGCTGATGGTGATCCGATATTTCGTTTGTCTTCAGTTGAAGGGATGGGTTCAGACAATTCAGTAGGGATGATTTTCCGACTCCCGAATGACCTGAAAAGAGGGTCATCTTACCTTTCAACCGACTGATTAAATGATCAATATTTATATTTTTTTTGGCTGAGACTCTGTAACAGGGATATCCGATTCCCTCATAGATGTAAATGAGTTCCTCCAGCCTGGCCAAATCGGCTTCATTGTAGAGATCAATCTTGTTGAAGACTATCCCGGCAGGTATCCGATATGCTTCTGCTGAGATCAGGTACCTGTCGATGAATCCGGTCAATATGACTGGATAGTTGACTGTTACGATCAGGAAGAGCTGATCCACGTTGGCAGCTATGATCTGGCTTTCCTTTGACAAATTGGAGGATTTGCGGATGATATAGTTCTTCCTGGGTTCAATTTCGTAAATGACACCACATTTGCCGTTTGGTGTCGTTTCATCCTCCTGTATTTGATACCTGATCCTGTCGCCAACGGATACAGGATTGGTCGTCCGTACCCCTTTCATGCGCAATTTACCCTTGATACGGCAGTCGATGATATCACCGTCATCGTTTTTGACCGTGTACCAGCTTCCAGTGGACCGAATAACCAAACCTTTCTCCAATACGTATAATTTAGGATCAAAAGTAGTTAAATAAAGCTAACGTGGCAATTCATGCCACCATAATTCGACGATTCGACAATTCGGCAATTCGACGATTGAAAGATGGAGAGCCGGAGTAATATGTTTTATAAAACACAGATTATCAAAATAGTAAGTTGATATTTTTGTTATATCCAATAATTGATATTTCAAGGTTATTATAAATTGTTCCTTCCCTTCATTGTCGAATCGTCGAATTGTCGAATTGTCTCATTTGGTTTAAATCTACCAGCTTTTATTACCTTTGCGCTCTTTACGAGAATCAATAATAAAGTAATACTGAATAGCAGATGAAGACGAACCGGATTTTAAAGGCATCATTGGCATTGTCAATCGTTGTTATAATGGGATTGTCGTTCTGGAGTTTTAAAACCGACCAGAAAAATTTTGAGATATCCAAGAACCTCGATATTTTCTATACACTTTTCCGCGAGTTGAATCTTTTCTATGTGGATGATATTAAACCTGAAAAACTGATCAAGACTGGTATTGACGATATGCTGGAATCCCTTGATCCTTATACAACCTACATTCCTGAAGATGAGATGGACGATTTTAAGTTCATGACAACAGGCGAGTATGGGGGAATAGGTGCACTGATCAGCAGAAGGGGAGACCATATTGTTGTGGCCGAACCCTATGAAGGATTTCCTGCCCAGAAAGCAGGTCTAAAAGCGGGAGATGTATTTGTCGAACTTGATGGGAAACAAGTGAATAAATCTACGGTAGAAGAGGTATCAGCCTTGTTGAAAGGACCGGCCAAAAAGGTTTTGAAGTTAAAAATGCTGAGACCTGAGACAAAGAAACCTTTTGAGGTGGAAATAATAAGGGAGGAGATCAAAATAGACCCAGTTACCTATGCCGGAATGCTGAATGATAAAATTGGTTACATCCGTCTTTCAAGTTTCACGGATGGTTGTGCCGACAGAATAAAAGAGTCGTTCCTGGATTTAAGGGACAAGAAAGGAGCAAAGTCCATGGTGATTGATCTGCGTTCAAATCCTGGAGGACTGCTGGGCGAAGCGGTAAAAATGGTCAACCTTTTTGTCCGACATGGAGAAGAAGTGGTAAGTACAAAAGGGAAAGTGGCGACATGGGACAAAACCTATCGTGCTACAGAACAGCCTATCGACACAGTAATGCCACTCGTGGTATTGGTCAACCGCGGCTCTGCTTCTGCTTCAGAAATCGTTTCTGGTGCTCTTCAGGATCTCGACAGGGCAGTCATCATGGGTAAAAGAACCTTTGGCAAAGGGCTCGTTCAAACAACCAGGGACTTGAGTTACAATACCAAATTGAAAGTGACGACAGCAAAATATTATATCCCTAGCGGCAGATGCATTCAGGCGCTGGATTATTCGCACAGGAACAAGGACGGTAGTGTCGGGGCTATTCCTGATTCCCTGATGCATGAATTTACAACCAAAAAAGGGCGTAAGGTTTTTGACGGTGGAGGTATCATTCCGGATGTCAAACTGGACCAGGATACCCTTTGTGATTTGGCCTATAAACTTATTCA
Organism: uncultured Bacteroidia bacterium; assembly: GCA_903902325.1. Taxonomy (GTDB): domain Bacteria; phylum Bacteroidota; class Bacteroidia; order Bacteroidales; family Prolixibacteraceae; genus CAINVV01. The sequence goes on along the minus strand of CAIUUO010000060.1, from coordinate 8,463 downwards.
GGATAATATCGTTTTTGATTATGCCACAAAGTATGCCGCAAAGCATACATCCATAGCTCCACCTGATCAGTTTATTATTGATGATGCGACATTCGAGGATTTTCACCAGTTTCTTCTTTCTAAGCCGTTTACATACGAATCCCGTAGTGAGCAGTCGCTTAAAAATCTGATTGAAACAGCGAAAAGGGAACGTTCCTATGATGATACCAAGGCTGAATTTGATGCTCTGGGGAAAAAGCTGACCAAAAATGTTGATTCAGATTTGATCAAATTCAGGAAAGAGGTAAACAGTGTTCTTTCTGATGAGATAGTCACGCGCTACTATTACCAGAAAGGGGCTGTAATAGTCTCCTTCAGAGATGATACCGATATTGCAAAAGCTAAAACTATTCTCAACAATAACCAGGAATACCTTTCCATCCTGCAACCTGTTCATGTAGTTCCTGTTTCAAAAGGAACAAAAAAATAAGGCCGTTAATTAGCACAACGACGATATTTTCAGATTTAATGGTTTATTTATTGCACGTTAAAGCCCTGTTGGGGATACTAATGATGCCAATTTCATGAGCAGATAAATGGCAATCAGCACAACAAAGAATAAAATAATACCTATTTTAAATCGTTTGTTGTTCCTGACCAATTGTTGTGTGGCTACAATTTTGGTGATTTTATCTGCCATTTTTGATAGTGCCATCTGATCTTTGACAATGTAATCATAAGCCCCGTACTTCAGTGTGTTGATTGCTACCTCAATGCTGTCTTGCCCGGAAAGAATGATAAACTCAATGTGTGGATGGATTCCTTTGGTTGCCTTCATGACCTCAAGTCCGTCAATCCCTTCCAAAAGATAATCCTGAATGATAATATCAGGCTTCTCATTGATTCGCTTCAAGCACTCTTCACCGCTCATAAAACTTTCTACACGATTGAATTTTTTTGAGTGCAGATAACTAACAACCAATTTGTTATAAACAGGATTGTCTTCTACAATAAATATCAAAGGGTCAGCTCGTTTTCGCATGGCGGTCAGGCATAAAAATTACTGATTATAAAACGTAATGATACTCTTTTTCAAAGTGTATGGTGATAGCTTAAATTGTCAATAATAAAGATAACAAAAATCCAGCCATTTTGTTATCGCCGCGATCAGGTTTTATTAAGTGCCCTCAGAGTTGTTTCCACTGATTATGCCACTGTCTGTTCATAAAATATTATTATTTTAGCCGAACCGATCGTAAAATGAATATTGAAATAGTGTTGTGACGATCTGAAACAGATTCAATTCAAATAAATTGCATACAATATGAAAAATCTAAATCTTCTTTTTTTACTCCTCGCGGTCTCCCTGGTTGCCTGTAAAACGCAGAAAATTCCACCGAAACCACAACCTGTGCCACAGGAAGCTGCTGCTCCTGCCACTCCGGCTAAGCCTATTGCTGCTCCAAAACCTACTGCCAAACCAATCTCTGTTTCTTCCAAAGAGGAGCGATTCTCTGCTGCTCAGGGAGAAACTGCAGATTATGGCTCAAACAAATATTTCGTTATTCTCGGCAGTTTCTCTGTTTTGGAAAATGCACAAAGACTAAAAGGGACATTAGCCAGTGAAGGATTCCATCCTGTAATTTTGAAGAATGAGAGCGGTATGTTCAGGGTTTGCGGTAACAGTTATTCCGAAGAGAACGATGCGCGTTCAAGGATAGCTGAAGTGCGGACACAGTTTTCCAAATACAGTGACATCTGGCTATTGATCAAAAAGCAATAAATCATTGTGTACAACATCATACAAAAAGAGACACCCGGTCCGGATGTCTCTTTTTGTACGATGCGTTCTGAATGTTTGACTCAGATGGTAAGAATCTCCTTCTCTTTGTTTTGCAACATGATATCGATCTTTTTCGTATAGGAATCAGTGAGATCCTGAATTTCTTCCACAGCAATCTTTTCTTCATCTTCTGAAATCTCCTTTGATTTCAAAATCTTTTTCAGGAAGTCGTTACCATCTTTTCTTGCTGACCGGACACTCACCTTTGCAATTTCACTCTCCTTGTGTGCATCTTTCACAAGATTACGCCTGCGTTCTTCCGTCGGAACCGGGACGTTGATGCGGATGATCTCCCCGTTATTTTCCGGATTGAAACCCAAATTTGAATTGATAATGGCGCGTTCTATGGTATGAATCATCTTTTTTTCCCAGGGTTGAATGGCAATGGTCCTTGCATCCGGGGTACTTATACTGGCGACCTGGGCGATGGGGGTCATGGAGCCATAATAGTCAACCATCACACCGTCAATCATTCTGGGAGAGGCTTTCCCTGCACGGATATGGGCCAGTTCGTGATCAAGATGGGACAATGCATGCTCCATTCTTTCGATTGTATCGTCCATTAACATTTGAATTTCCTCTTTCATGTGTTTCTATTTATTTTAATGGTCAACTGGAATAACCATCCATCAGCAGGTGGATTCGTTCGGATTAAATCCGCCAACCAAATGGAACGGCAATTTTATAATTTGAAATAATGTTGTTCAGTCAGAACGAATAAAAGTATAAATTTTATTCGGGTATGACATTCAAAATTATGATTCCTGAAGAGGGCACTAATCGTTGTAAACGTAAGTTCCCACCGGTTCTCCGTGCACTACCTTTAAAAGATTGCCCTTGACGTCCATATTGAAGACGATGATTGGCAAATTGTTCTCCTTGCAAAGGGTTGTTGCCGTCAGATCCATGACGCGCAATCCCCTTGAATATATCTCATCATAGGTAATTTTATTGAATTTTTCCGCTGAAGGATATTTCTCAGGATCTGCGGTATAGACACCATCCACTCTGGTCCCTTTTAGCATGACATCCGCGCCAATTTCAATGGCCCTTAATGAAGCTGCGGTATCTGTGGTAAAGAAAGGATTGCCTGTTCCGGCAGCAAAGATGGCAACTTCCCCCTTTTCAAGTGCCTTGATCGCAAGATCCTTGGTATAGAATTCACCGATTGGCTGCATGGCAATTGCGGTTAGAACTCTGGCTTTGATTTGAAGTGTTTCCAGGGCAGAAGCAAGCGCAAGACTGTTAACGACAGTCGCAAGCATACCCATCTGGTCGCCCTTGCACCTGTCGAATCCCTTGGAAGTACCTGTTATTCCCCGGAATATATTTCCGCCACCGATCACAATACCTACCTCAATACCGATGGAAACAATTTCCTTGATTTGAACGGCATAATCATTAAGAACTTCCGGATCTATACCATGCTGCAGTTTTCCAAGGAGAGATTCACCTGATAGTTTTAAAACGACCCTGTTGTATTTTATCATTTCTGTAATGTTTAACGCAAATTTATATTAAAAATAGATGATAACAAACCTTTTAACATCAACCAAATGCCCTGGGCACCAAAAAAAAGCCTCCGGATGGAGGCTTTTGATTTCAGGGGGAATACTATGATTAAACGTTCAAAGTGAAACGTTTGATCTCAGTTACTTTAAGGTCTTTGTCTACGCTGCCAAGATATTGACGGATCGTCATCTTGTTGTCTTTTACAAAGTCCTGATTCAATAATGTGCTATCCTTGAAGAATTTGTTCAATGCGCCTTGTGCGATTTTGTCGAGCATGTTTTCAGGTTTGCCTTCCAAACGGAATTTTTCCTTGGCAATCTTCAACTCTTGTTCTACAATTTCAGGGGCCACATCGTTGTTATCGATGGCGACAGGACTCATGGCAGCAATCTGCATGGCAACATCTTTGCCAACCTGTAAATCAACCACTTTATTGAAACCAACCAGCGTAGCCAGTTTGTTTCCAGGGTGGATGTAAGGCACAACGAAAGCGGCGGCAATACACTCGTAGAAAGGCAATTCAATCTTTTCTCCGATGATACCGGTTTGTTCAAGTACTTGCTCACCGATGGTACGACCATCCATAACAAGCGCTTTTACTTCATCCAGATTCTTGCTTTTTGCGGCAAGGGCTGTTTCGATGATTTTGCTGGTCAGGGCGATGAAATTTTCATTTTTGGCTACGAAATCTGTTTCGCAATTCAGCGAAATGATTGCACCAAAACTTTGATCGGCAGATACTTTAGCCAGAACAACACCCTCGGCAGATTCCCTGTCGGCACGTTTACTGGCAATCAGCTTGCCTTTTTCGCGGATGATTTCCACCGCACGGTCAAAGTTGCCTTCGGCATCTGCCAGGGCATTTTTGCAATCCATCATTCCGGCGCCGGTTGCTTTGCGCAATTTGACTACATCAGCAGTACTAATTTCCATTTCAGAATAAATATTTGGAATTTTTCTTTTGTTATTTACTTTGCCTCTTCTGCGAGTTCTTCATCTTCTTCCTCTTCAGCCAGATCATCATCCTCCAGGATCGCGTCGAGTTCTTCTTCAAGAATCTCTTCCTTGTCGTCGGCTTCTACCTCTTCATCGTCTTCAACAATGATTTTGGCTACTGCCTTGCGACCTTTCCTGAGTGTTGAAAGAGGCTTCTCATCCTTTTCGTCTCCATCACGTTCAACCTTGCGGTCTGAAAGTCCATCCTTGATGGCATCGCACATGACACCAACGATGAGATCGATGGATTGGGATGCGTCATCATTGGCAGGAATAACGAAATCGATGCCATTTGGATCAGAGTTCGTATCAACCATTCCGAAAATCGGAATACTCAACCGTTGTGCTTCGCGAACTGCAATCTTTTCCTTCATCACGTCGATGATGAAAAGAGCTGCAGGCAAACGGGTCAGGTCAACAATTGAACCAAGGATCTTCTCCAGTTTAGCCCTTTGACGGCTGATCTGAAGTTTTTCACGCTTGGAAAGATTGTCCCAGCTTGAATCTTTGATCATCTTATCGATGGTCGACATCTTCTTGACAGCCTTACGGATGGTCGGGAAGTTGGTAAGCATACCGCCGGGCCAGCGCTCAACGACATAAGGCATATTCACTGCAGATACCTTTTCGGCAACAATGGTTTTTGCCTGTTTTTTGGTCGCTACGAACATGACCTTACGGCCTGAACGGGCGATTTGTTTGAGAGCATCGGCAGCTTCGTCAATTTTTACAATTGTTTTTTGCAGGTCGATGATGTGGATCCCGTTCTTCTCCATGAAGATGTAGGGAGCCATGTTTGGATTCCATTTGCGTTTCAGGTGTCCAAAGTGAACGCCTGCATCCAGCAACTGCTTAAATTCTGTTCTTGGCATAATAATTTGTTTACTTTCTGTTCAGTCAATCCCCCGGTAGTCCGTGAAAGGAGTCCGGAAAATTTAGATGCTAAACCTGTTATTAAAAATAAAATGTGCTTAAATCGATTAACGTTTAGAGAATTGGAATCTCTTGCGTGCTTTTGGTTGTCCCGGTTTTTTACGTTCCACTTCGCGTGGGTCACGGGTTAAAAATCCGGCAGCTTTCAATTTCGGACGAAATTCAGCGTTGATTTTCAACAGTGCACGTGAAATGCCAAGACGAAGTGCTTCGGCTTGACCGGTCAGACCTCCGCCGTCAAGATTGACTTTGATGTCATATTGTCCGGCAACCTCGCAGAGGTGCAGCGGCTGCTGTACAACGTACTGCAGGGTACCTACCGGGAAGTATTCGTTCAATTCTCTCTTGTTGATGGTAATATTTCCTTTGCCTTCAGTAAGATATACACGGGCAACAGCAGTTTTTCTTCTGCCAAGGGCATTAATAACTTCCATGATACTTATCTAATATTGTCAAGGTTAATAACTTTTGGCTGCTGCGCGATGTTATCATGCTCAGCTCCAACATATACATGCAAATTGGTGAACAGCTTGGCTCCAAGACTATTCTTCGGCAACATTCCTTTCACTGCTTTTTCAAGCATGCGTGCAGGATGTTTGGTCATCAGCTCTTCAGCTGTCTGAAATCGCTGACCACCGGGATACCCCGTGTGACGGATGTAAACTTTGCCTTTCATCTTGTTTCCGGTCAATTTAACTTTCTCGGCGTTGATGACGATCACATTGTCACCGCAATCCACGTGAGGAGTGTAACCGGCTTTGTGCTTGCCTCTGAGTACCAATGCAATCTTGCTTGACAATCTACCCAGTACCTGGTCTGTGGCATCTACCACTATCCATTCTTTTTGTACCGTTGCTTTATTAAGCGATACGGTTTTGTAACTTAAAGTGTCCAATTTTGTTCAATTTAAAATGTGATACAATCCATTTTTTGCCGGTTCACCTGTCGAATCAGCGCTGTATCAGTTTACCGGATTCCACTATCCGCTAAATTTTGCTAAGGTTGATACCGCTTCCAATCCGTACAACGACAAATTAGGATAAAATCGGGACTGCAAAAGTAGAGTTTTTTTTTGAAACAACAACTGCTTTGTAAAAATAAGTAGTACAATATCAGCGAATAAAGTGAATTTATTCAAGGGTGGAGAAATTTTAGCTGTACAACAACAAGGTATAATCGTCAAAAGCCAGATGTCCTTGTTGTTTCAAATTGTTCGTTAACGTTTGAAAATTCTCATTTGAGTGTAGTGATTCAATTAGTTTGGGTAGGGTATCATCAAAAAAAAGAGTTGCATTAGGAGCAATTTTCATTTTGGCCAATTGAACTAACAACCTCGAACCTGATGCCGCCAAAAGATCAAGTTGTTCTTTTGCTGATTCACTTTTGTGTTGTAAAAGATAACCAAGAAGAATATATTGAGACATCGCATCTGATGCCAATAAAATGATTTGATTTTTATTGAGGATAAACTCGCCACAACTAAAACCTGCAGGGAGAGGATCTTCTTTCCAATTTATCAGGAATGGCGATTCATTGTATAGATTAATATCTCTAACAGAGCAAAAATCCAAATTTTTTGCTTCTAAATCGAATACAAAAATTGTACTGTCCCCATAAGCGAGCCACCGAAAAGGTAGGTCGTTACTTTCAGGTAGCCAGACTGATACCAATGTCGCCCATGAACCGTCAGAAAGGAATTTTGCCCCAATACCACGTGATTCGGCAACTGGCTGGTGATTATTACAAAAAGGTTCCCATATAGAGTTGATCCAACCTGTAAATAGCTCAAAAGTTGAGATGGGTTCAACCGGCAAATGATTGCAAAGATATTCAGCCCATTCACCGGTAAATAGTCCGGCACCCCCTGCTCCATCTGAAACGGCAATTGGATTTTCCAACCGGAAACGATCCTCATTTGGAATAATCCCTTGATTATCCCTTTTAGCGATGGATTGTCCTTTTATATATCTGATTGGTTCCAAAATGTGAATATGGTTTTTCTTGACGCTCAGTTTTGAGCTTGATTCATTGACATACTTGTGCCGATGTTCAGCATTTGCACCAAGGAAGTAGTGTCTGCATTAACTGCCATTCCAATAAATGTAGCTTTGGGATCACAATTCTTAAGATCTGCTATCTCCTTATTGACTGTTTTGGGCATTTCTGAGGACATATTGTAAAGTAATACAGCATAATAGTCATCAGGGAGCTCCTTGCTTTTTGAAGGGAAAAGTATGGATGCTGCACAATCCTCTGAAATGTGGATATTTATCAAAAGAACATTCCCATCGTTGGTGTGAAGTTGTTTAATCCTTTCTGCCGACTGAAGTAATTCATCATCATTTTCAGCATCAGTTGCAACGCCATCTGTAATATTGAACACGACTGGAGGAAAACAGTCGCTTGAATCATGACAGACAATCCACCTTTCCAATAAGTCTGCTGCCAATTCCAATGCACTTTTCATAGGAGTCTTATAATTGGCAATTGGATTTAGCCAGGTTTTAACCTTTCGAATGGTCTTTCTAGATACACCCCTAATTATCTTTTCATCTTCAATCTCAATTTCTTCAATATAATTGGTTGCCAATTCTGAAATCTTTACAAACTCCCTTTCTTCTAAAGTCCCTTCCCATAGTATATTTGCATTTTCAGAGCTATCCCCACCATATCCAATCAAAGAAACGTCAAAATAATCTCGTATTCCCTCACTTCTTTGACACCGGGCTAACATTGTATCCAATTGTTCATTTACAATTTGAGCCACTGCTTCGGCTTTAGTCATGGTTCTGCCATTGTAATTAATGTCTGCCTCCATAGAGCCTGATTGATCGACCAAAAATAGAAATGCTGATGGGTTTGAACGGGTAATTTGTGCTGTATATGGATTTGATTTAACAGGTTTTGCTAATGCCACGTCTAATAATTTCTTTATTTCTGTATGCGGCAGTTTGGCCAATTGACTTGGTTGGTAATGGGTTATGTCATTCATCTTAATTTTGATTAGATCCTGTATTTTAATATTGTACGAACCAGGTTGCGGATTTGGAGCTATGCCCGCAGGGCTTAATATGAATAACCTCCGGCGCAGCCGGAGGCTTAAAATGATGAGATTTTGACAACCCCGATGAGGGGTTGAACAGCCTACTGCAGAGACTTTTCATCATAATCAATACCAAATTCCTTTAGCAGCTTCTTAT
>CAIUUO010000059.1 GCA_903902325.1 uncultured Bacteroidia bacterium | reverse complement strand
GCTTCGTCGTACCTCCTCGCAATGACGTTGTTTTGATTAACCTTGGTAGTTGGCAAAAAGAACAATCGCCAACATAGGTCCATTAAATGTATCGTCATTGCGAGGAGGTACGACGAAGCAATCTGTTTAATTCACTTACATCCCATTTGTCAACCCCTTATATTTTTCTGTAAATTTAGGATCGATTATCAGATAGGATTTTTCCAATAACATTCAATAAAATAAAACCATGTTCAGCCTGGTCATTCCCGTCTACAACGAAGAACAACTGATCGACGATCTGGTCGGCAGGGTAGTTGCATCTGTGACTTCCTTCGCTGCCGACTACGAGCTGCTTTTTGTCGACGATGGAAGTACGGACGGAACGGTAAATAAACTCCTGCAGCACCGGGTTTCCAACAAAAAAATCAAGATCATCTCCCTCTCGAAGAATTTCGGCCACCAGGCTGCATTTACCGCCGGTTTGGAATTTTCGACTGGTGAAGTAATCGCCATGATGGATGGCGACCTGCAGGATCCACCTGAACTACTGGCAGAGATGTACCGGAAAATCAAGGAGGAAGGACTCGACATCGTCAGTGGAAAAAGAACTGGCAGAAAAGGGCACAGTCAGCGGACTTTCTACACCATCATTTTCCACGTCATTTTTAAATACATCGCCGGACTCGAAAATCTTGAAAATTCCGGAAACTTCTCGATGATGACCCGCGAAGCCCTCAACGCCCTCCTCTCCATGAAGGAAAAAGTGAGGTACATGCCGGGCCTGCGTTCCTTTATCGGGTTCAACCAGGGAACCGTTGAGTACGTCCGCGAAGACAGGTTGCAGGGCGAGCCCAAGATGAGCCTTTCCAAACTTTTCACCCTGGCCAACGATGCAATATTCTCATTCTCAAGGTTTCCCATTCGGTTGTGCCTTTACCTGGGCATCCTCGGCACCATCGTCTTTATGTGCGCCGGTATCTATGTGATCGTCGACAAGATCATGGGCTTTGCCATCATAGGATGGTCGTCCACCCTGCTGAGCCTCTATTTCCTCGGCTCCATCCAGCTGATTTTCCTCGGAATCGTGGGAGAATATGTCTTCCGTATTTACAAGGAATCCCAAAACCGGCCGATTTACTTCATCAAAAAAATCCACGAGGAAAAAGAAATTTAACCACAAAGGTCTCAAAGGTAAAACACCCAAAGGTCTCGAAGTGTTTTACATTGTGTCCTTTGTGCGTTTACTTCGTGCCCTTTGTGGTAAAAAATGCATTTTGCAAGAAATTCAATACATTTGAATTCATATACACATATCCTTTTACCCTGAATGCATGCAGCTGCCAATCAAACATATCATTCATCAATACCGGTTTGACAAAGGGCAATTAGCCAAAACCATCTTTGTCAACGCAGCCATGCTCCTGCTCCTTTTCATGCTCCTTAGCAGCAAGCAGGCCGGCATCTCAGGCGATGAAGAGGTACACTACCAACAGTCACTCAAGGTGTACAACTATTTCGCCACCTTCGGTAATGACCACAGCGCCCTCGATACCCCCACCTCCCACCTCAAATACTACGGCCAATCCTTCGACAACCTCACCACCATCCTCATCCGTTGGTTTGGCATCGAAGACATTTACACCTTCCGCCATCTGATGAATGGTTTCGCCGGATGGCTCTGCATCCTCCTGGCAGCCCTCCTTGCCGTCTGGCTTTCCGGGTACGGAGCGGGCATCCTGACCCTTTTCCTGTTCGCCCTTTCTCCCACTTTCCTGGGACATGCACAGAACAACCTGAAGGACATCCCTTTTGCGCTGGCCTACATCGCAGGTACCTTCTACATCCTGAAATGGCTGTTCGCCGAAAAACAAAAATGGCAGGATGCTGCCCTGCTGATCCTCTCCATCGCCTTCTGCATCAGCATCCGTCCGGGTGGATTGCTGCTGATCTGCTATCTTTTGCTTTTCGCACTGGTCAAGGAAGCAATCACCTACCGGGAAACCTCCAAAATCGAAATTGGCACACTTAGGAGAAAAATAGCTACAGTCGGACTGATCGTTATTCTCTCCTATTTCATCGGTATCCTGCTTTGGCCCTATGTGCTTCAGAATCCGGTAAGGGGTTTCCGGGAATCCTACCAGGTGATGGCCCAGTTTCCAACCACCATCCGGCAGATCTTCGAAGGCAAACTGGTATGGTCGGACAGAATGCCCTGGTACTACCTGCCTAAACTGATGCTGATTACGATTCCGTTGCTCGTGTGGGCAGGCATCCTCGGTTTTATGGCCGTAACCGGGAAAGCCGTCAGGAAAGATTGGCTCAAATATGCCTTGCTTGTCTTCACCATCCTCTTCCCGATCCTGTTTGTCATCTATGAAAAATCGAATCTTTACGGTTCATGGCGGCATTTCCTCTTCGTCTATCCTTCCATCGTTGTACTGGCCGCCATCGGGATTTGGCATACGATCCGGTACTTTCAATCGAGACTCAAAAAGGGTTTGGTCATCACGGTAGTTTTGCTGCTGGCCATCCATCCGCTTGGTTTCATGGCTAGGAATCATCCTTATTACTATTTGTATTACAACCAGTTGGTGGGCGGACTGAAAGGCGCATACAGCAATTATGAAACGGATTATTACTACCACAGCATTCGCGAAGGGTCGGAATGGCTGACTAGCTACCTGAAGCAGACCCGTCCCGGTGAAAGTCTCAGGGTCGGTACCAATTTCCCCGCCGACTGGTTCTTCAGGAATGAAAAAAAAATTGCCCTCAGTTATTTCCCGTATGGTGAGAGAAGTCAGCACGACTGGGACTATTACATCGCCGCCAACAGCTACATCTCCCCGGTGTTGCTCAAAAACGGCAACTGGCCTCCAAAAAATGCAATCAAAATCATTGAATCGGACGGCGTCCCTGTTAGTGCGGTGGTGAAATGTGAAAACAAGGCCGGTTTTCTTGGGTACATGGCCTTCCAACAGCACCGCACAGAAGAATCTGCCAAATATTTTGAAGAGGCCATTAAAAATAATTGTCAGGATGAACTAATCTTTTTTAATTTTGCCTCGGTTTGCTACGGTTCGGGCGACAAGGCGAAAGCGATGTCACTCCTTCAGAAAGGGTTGGAGATCAATCCCGAATGTGAACAGATCCTGATGTTCCAGGCCAATATCAAGGCCGAAAACGGAGATCAGCAGGGAGCCGGGGAATTGTACCGGAAACTGATAGGAATCAACATTAAATATTTCGATGCCTATCCTCCGCTGGCAAAGATCCTGATCGGACGGAACGAGCTGAAACAAGCCCGGGAGCTGCTGAAGAATTGCCTGACCATGCAACCCGGATTCAAGGCTGCTTATGCCGCACTGGCGGAAAGTTACAGGGTTTCGGATCCGGAAGTTGCCAGGAAGTACGACGAGCTGGCGAAGTGATGAAACGACTGGGAAGACTAGGACGACTGGGACGAAGGACTTGAAGACTGGGGGACCAGGGGAATGGGACTCCCTATCTCGGAAGGCAGAAACGGGGAAACAGTGAAACGGAGAATGGGAGAGGGTAAGAAAATGGGAAAATCATTCCTATTAATAACAACCCTTTTCGACCACTTATACGGTTTTACCTGAATCCAGCCACGTAGTGGCGGAATATTGGTAGCCCCGGGTGGAGCGGAGCGTAACCCGGGGTTGAAGAATGACCGGAATTCACCGTCCGCGGCCTCATTTTGATAAAGAAGAATTGTTTATCTCGGACGGAAGGACCGCAAAAGTTGAAAATAGAGGAAATAAAAGAATAAATAGTTACCAACATAAAATTACACACATGAAAAACACAATCATTCGTTTGGCGCTTGCAGTAGTCCTGATGCTGAACATCGCAGCCATGGCCATGGCACAGCAGCCCAAGGCCACCAAAGACACCATCAATGCCGACAAGGCAGCCAAACCAGTATTCTACCAGGCAGCAGAAGAGGAATCCTCCAAGGGAGGCGTACCGACCTACTATTATATTGCTGGTGGGATTCTTGTAGCAGCCGGCGCTCTCTTTTTCCTCCGCAAGAAGAAAAAATAAGCAGGGTCTATTTCACCGCAAAGGTCACAAAGTACGCTCAAAGGACACAAAGAAATATGTCTCAATGATTGCACTTCGTGACCTTTGTGTTTACCTTTGTGACCTTCGTGGTAAAATCTGGTTGTACGGTATTCTAATCCAGATAGATGCTCCTCTTGCTCCTCGGCATTGCCTCTCCGATGATAGCCGACTCAGGCAAGCCCGCTCTCGTCCTCAACTGATCCAAAATCTCCTCCGCCTTTGCGGCAGGAACAGCCATCAACAATCCTCCAGAGGTCTGGGCATCGCAGCACAACATCTTCCGTTCGTAAGCCAGCGATGAGCCAAAACCAGTGCTCTCCTTCACATATTCCAGGTTCCGAAAGGCCGCTCCCGGGATGCAACCCTCTTCCAGTAAGACTAGCGCCTCCGGAAAACAGGGCACCATAGCTGAATCGATGCGCAGTGTAACATGGCTGGCATCCGCCATTCCCATGGCATGGCCCAGCAACCCGAATCCCGTAATGTCGGTGGCCCCTTTCAGTCCAAACTCCTGCATCACAACAGCACCACTTTTGTTCAGCATCTTCATGTAATCCAGCGCCTTTCTGACGGTAGCCTCCTCTATCATGCTGTTGCGCTGTCCGGCCAGGATGACTCCTGTACCTAAAGGTTTGGTCAGGATCAGTTTGTCTCCTGCACGCACTCCGGCGTTCGTGATCAGTCGGTCGGGATGGACCGTCCCGACGACGGCCAGTCCAAATTTTGGGGGATAATCCTCGATGGTATGTCCGCCGAGCACAAGGGCCCCGGCTTCAGCTACCTTGTCGTGGCCACCCTGCAAAATGGCGGCAAAAATATCGAGCGGTATCCTGGATGCTGAGAACATCATCAGGTTAAGAACAAGCAAAGGAATTCCGCCCATGGCATACACATCGCTCAGTGCATTGGCCGCGGCGATCTGTCCGAACTCGTAGCCATCGCTGCATACAGGCGGGAAAAAATCTGTGGTATAGATCAGTGCGGTTTCGTCATTCAACTTATAAACACCGGCATCATCGTGTGTCTCGATACCGACCAACAGGTTGGGATGTTCAACCCTGGGCAGTTTGGCCAGGATCTCACCCAACTGAACGGGAGATAATTTGGCGGAACAACCGCCTTGCTCAACAGTGGATAACAAATCAAAATCACTC
>CAIUUO010000058.1 GCA_903902325.1 uncultured Bacteroidia bacterium | reverse complement strand
GCGAAGCCGCTTTGATTTTTCTTAAAAGGTGGCAGATTCATTTCGGGTAGAGTTTGGCTGAATTTTCAAAAAAAAAAAATATTTGGGGTTTGCCAGAGGCAAATTACCTTTCCAACAGTCCAACAGTCCAACAGCGTCCAACACGTTCCAACAGGGTCCAACACCTTTTTTACCTTTAAAGTATTATAAATCAATAAAATATAAAATTGTTGGACTGTAGGAACTGGAAAAACGGTTTTCATGAAAAATATCACTGATTTATTTTTTTTTCAAAGTCAGAATGGTGGTTCAGGATTCAGATCGATCTCCGACTGCAGGTCCTCGGGCGGTTTCACTGGTGTAAGTTCCTGTTCAATAGCACTATTGGCTTTTGAAAAGGAATCCCGGACAGTCCTTTCAAGATTCACATCCAGTTCACCAGGTCCATATTTGAACACATAAGCGGAAGTGTTACTGGTATCGAAGCGAACCCCAGAAGCGTTACCAACATAAGACTTATTGTTTTTAAGGTAATGGAGAATTGAAACCAGGTCGATCCCGTTTTTACCGGTCTGTTGGCGCCATTTTTCCATGTAAAGCGGATGAACCCTTGAAAACCGAATGAACAGGAGGTTTTGGGGTTTATCAAAAGGACCGGTCTTTTCTTTCCCGTCCTTATCCGTATATGACAGGGAAGGAGTAACATTGATTTTGAAATCCACCCCTGACTGTATCTTTCCTTCATCAAGCAAATACTCAACGGTCTTCCAGAAGTTTGAAATAGATTCTGAACTGCTGATCTGCTTTGACATGGAAGCAATATCATGTTTAACCTGAGCGTAAAGAGTTTCATAGGTGAAACTAAGCTCAAGTGGGTTCACGCTTTCAAGGATTATCTTCACCGGTGCAAGCAAACAGCAATAATTGCGAACCAGTCTTTCATCGTAAGGAAGGTTTTCATTGGTCATGTCTGCCTTCAGTTCTTCCTGGATAGCGGAAAAGGTCATTGCGAATTGTTCTTCCATGACCTTCCGAAAATCAACAATTTTGCAGACAAGGGAACTTATCCCTGCAACCTCCAACTTTTTAAGCTGCTCATACCTTTCCATTTCCTGTTTTGAATATTTCTTTTTGATAAAAGAAAGCAGGCAAGCCCTGGTTAAAAGTGCATTGTCATCAAGCGTTGGAAGATACTGGCCGGAAATGCAGAACGCACCATTGATTTTGTTAATCATCGTTCTGCTGTCATTTGACAGCTTTCCTTTCTCATGTCCAACCCCGTCATAGGCAGCTTTCAACAACTGAAAGCGCCGGGGGTCAATATCATTGGTATATTCATCGGCCCAAACGATAGAATTTTTAGCCCGGGAAGCCTTTCTTGAAAGGCCGACATGAGTACCTGAATTGAGGTTGAACGCAGGCATATTATGGAAAAAGAGGTTTGACAATGACCAGGCCAATTGACTTTTACCGGACTGCTTTTCACCGAAAAGGAACAGGTGAGGAAAGATTTTATATTTCTCATAGATAAGATCGCGGAAAACGGTAGCGATGGCGAAAGAGACAGCGATCGTAGCATTGCTGCCATAAACATCTGTCATAAGTTGCGACCACTGGCCGAAATTACAGGGAGCTTCATTATAAACAAAATAGCGGTCGTTTTCATACTCATCATCATCCTCTCTGACATTGCTGTACACCACTGAGAAGGCCGGAGAGAAGTACCTTTTATCATTATGGGATGTTATCCCGAATTCATTTACAGGCTGCCAGGAGCCGTTATAAATGCCATTGGCGAAAGCGTAAAATCCTTCACGCTGCCAGCCTAACGTTTTGAGTTCATCACACTCTGGGAAATCATTTGAGATAAATTTCAATATTTTAAGATAATGAGCTTTGCCACCTGTCCAGATAAAGTTTCCTTCACCATAAACATAAGCCTGGAACTGCTCAACTGAAATAAAGTTCTTTGATGGTATGTCAATGATCTTTGAATCGCCATGTTCATTGGTGATACGAACAAGGCGTTTGTTGTCGATTTTAGAATAGATATGGTATAAGGGAATAATGATAAAATTTGATCCGCAAACCGGACTTCCCTCTTTGGTATGGAACCAATAACAGTTTTTTCTTACGAACCATCCTTGTTTATGTTCGGGGTCATTTTCATCTTCGATGAAAT
>CAIUUO010000057.1 GCA_903902325.1 uncultured Bacteroidia bacterium | reverse complement strand
ATGTTTCGAACATTCAATCATATTTCCAACTATAACACCGTCTGCAAGATGCGTATATCCATGGGTGCAGATTCCATCCGTGGCATACAATACATCATTCAGGGTGCGGTAAACAGCATAAGTTTTTTGTCCAAAGTCGAAGCGAACAACTTCACCCAGCTGAAGCTGATCTAATTTACAGATTTCAATTTTTCCAGAATTAATTGTGCCGGGGTCTCCCTTAAATATTTTCTTTTCGAAGCATGAAGTCTTTTCAGCCGGAGGTTTTCCGGGCAATACCCGCTTCACATAGTACGATGGGTCTTTTCTCTGCCTTAAGATTGCCGGTACAATTTCCAGAAAGGCATCAAAAATACTTTTATAAGGTGTTGGACAATCATCTTTTACCAGCTCGTGCAGTTTGGGAAGAGCATGATAAGGCACAAGCGGGAACATATGATGCTCAACATGATAGTTCATATTCCAGTACAAATAGCGATGAATGGGGTTCATGTATACCGTACGGCAATTCAACCGATGATCGAGCACGTTTTCCTCAAGGCCGGCATGTTGGGTCAGTCCGTATATGGGCATTAACCAACCACCCAGAAAAGTTGGCAAGCCAATAAACATGAGCGGAAGGATGTTTAGGTAATAGATGGACAATCCAATTAAAAATGCATAAATGGTGATATAAATTCTTGCCTTAACGAATACTTTGCCATATTCCGACTCCGGAAGATACGCGGCCACCTGTGGATCGATTCTGCCGGTAGCGTGAGTCCAAACCTTTTTCATTTCTTTAATTGAACTGCGTAGCCCAACAAATCCAAGGAGGATATTCTTAATATCCGGAGGCCGTGGCACTGCAATTTCCGGGTCGCGCCCACGAATGATGGTATCGCTGTGATGCCGAATATGGCTGTATCGCCAAACTGTCGCTTGCCTGAATACCATAAACGAAGCAATTTCGTACAATGCATTGTTCATCCAATCGGTTTTGAAGGCTGTGCCGTGACTTGACTCATGCCAGCGAGAATCGGAAGTTGAAGCATACAAAACACTGTAAACGATATATGGAAAAATAGCCAGCCATGTTCCCCACCAGATAAAAACCAAATAACCCGAACCGAACAGCAAACCAAACCAGATGAGCGTATCGCGAATAGCTGGGCCATTTTTTCGTTCGAGTAATTCACGCATCCTCTCGCGGGGCACCGGACTTTGGTACCATTCCGCAGAGGCGAGCCCGGTGTCAATCGCTTTCCGGGACTCCGAACCTATTAAGCTATAGTCTCGTACCATGCTGTCTGATTGATTTTAACTTTCTTCAACAAGTAATGATTTCAACATGTCCTTCATATAAACATTGATCTCCCATTGGTTGGATATGGGTTTTTGCGTATATGGCAAAATAGTCATGTACGGATATGGGCCAAATTCAGAAGTTATGGTAAAAACTTCTTTACCTTCCATTTTATTTCTTTCGACAATGCGCTTCCACCATCCAACATGAATGTCAACAGCTTCTTTCCACTCAGGTACGCGAGGGTCGGGAATCTGTGGCCCTTCAGGAAAGCCTACCCTGGCATGGATGTGATCGGCCCTGCTGATAGCCAGTGATACTGTCTCAGCCTGATCATGAAGAAACGATTCGGCAACAGCACACCAATGCGAAAGATCGAACCCAATACGCAAATCAGGTAACCGATTCAGGTAATCAAAGGTAATGTGAGATGCAAAACTGAATTTACCCCGATGTGTCTCATGAATGATTTTAATACATGTCTGACTTGAAACTTCTGAGGCAATGTGAATTAACTCAGAATTTTGCTCAAAAGAGAAAAAATCCTTTCCTGTTTGTGAGTTAATAAATAATGGATGGGCTGAAGCCAAATTAAGCAACCGTTGCCGGTATTCCTTTTTGTGCTCCTGAAAATCGGTGGTAACCGTTTCCCAATGCTGGGCAATGCATAACAAACCATTCGATTTTATGGTCTGAAGAATATT
>CAIUUO010000056.1 GCA_903902325.1 uncultured Bacteroidia bacterium | reverse complement strand
TAATGTCGCGCAAAGTATGCAAAGAGTGCAAAGAAAAAAATAACTTTGCGCTCTTTGCATGCTTTGCGCGACATTTTCAAAAAATGATCAAACGAGCTAACAATTCGCTGTCCTCAGACAATCAATTCCTCCAAAATGCCCACTGCATCCGCAATGCATTTTTCACAAACTTTTTCGAACAGCTTGTTTTCAACAGCAAAGGCATGACCATCTTCCGAACTTAGATCACACTGAAGCAAAGCCCTGCAATTGGTTGTCTGGTGTATGGTTTTAAATTTGGCATCAAACAGGTGGATCATCGGATAGGTAGCATTCTTTAACGCCAGGTTGTCCTGATGTTTTGCTGAATTGTACATGCCTAGAACCATAAACGCGCCTGTGACTGCGCCGCAGGTCTCCTGGAGCCTGCCCATTCCACCTCCGAATCCGACCGCTGTGTTGGATGCAGCGTTCCTGTCAAAATTGAGATCTTCTGCGAACGCGACTACAACGGATTGTGCGCAATTCAATCCGGATTTGAAAGCTGCAATGGCTTTAGTCTGGTTTGTTTCCATAATTTTTCTTTTGAAATGATAACCTGGAAATACAAAATTTGAAATTTTACCACAAAGGACTCAAAGTACAAACAAAGATACACAAAGGGCAAATATCAAAAATTGCGGTCGCCCACTCTCCCCTTCTACTTTTTGCCTCGTCGTCTTTATCTTTGATTAACTAATTGTCGAATTCTTTCACCGCCTCAAACATCGCCACAATATTTTCAGGGGGTACGTCTGAAAGGATGTCGTGGACGGTATTGAAGACATAGCCACCTCCGGGTGCGAAGGCCTCGAGGTTTTCAGTCACATGTTTTTTAATCTCTTTGGGAGTAGCACGGTTCAGCACACTCTGGGTGTTGATTCCGCCTCCCCAGAAGGTCAGTTCCCTGCCAAATTCAATTTTCAATTTTTTTGGTTCCATGTTGATGGCATTGATCTGGATCGGGTTCAGGATTTCAAACCCGGCCTCAATCAGATCAGGAATCAGCTCATAGATACCGCCACAGCAATGCAGCATGGTATGTGCAGATGAGTTTGCCTTAACGAAATCGCACATTTGTTTGTGCCTTGGCAGGAAAAACTTCCGGTAGGTTTCATTGGGGATAAATGGCCCGGTGTTGGTGCCCAGGTCGTCGCCGAATTTCAATATATCGACAATATCACCCACCGCTTCGCACACTTTACCGAGAAAATCCATGTGACGTTCCATCAGGGCATCCATCAGACTGTGGACATTCTCTGTCTCAAGATACAAATCCATCAGAAAATTATCGATCCGGCGCAGGAAGGTACCCCATTCGAAGAGGTTGCAACCTACACCGAGTAACAGCGCTCTGTCCGTCTTTAGCCTCAGGTCGATGGTCTTATCGCGGAGCATTTGCCAAAATCCGGGATCGTCAATTCGGTCGTAGGGAGTAAATCCGAAACCGCCCCAGATCGCCCTGGACATCTGATTCCCAAGATCCTTGTAATCTGCCGGATAGCCATCCCGGTAGGGAAAAATCACCTGATCAAAAAAGGTAGCGCCCATTGGCATTTTACCTATGAATTCACCGCTTTTACCCGGCACCAGCCATGAACCGTCCGGTTGCCTTTCGGGATTGAACCATTTGGGATAAAGTGCCGGGGTTCCGGCGATCAGTTCAAGCGGTTGCCAGTAATCATCTGGGGCGTTGAATTCACGGCCGATATCGAGGACATCCACCCCAAAATGATCGAGAAGTTTCATCTCCGGCTGGGTAACTTCCTGGATCACATCATACACCTGGTTTTTCAAATGTCCCATACCCAGGTGGTTGATCAGATTTTTGTAGGCAACCACGGAAATTCCACTGCTGGGCGTTGCACCCAAATCGACTGGAATCCGGTCGGGTTGTTTGTGGTTGATGGCTGCAAGAATGCGTTCTCTGGAGTTCATGGGTTATTAATTGTTGATTCGTTGTGCTTGAAGTAATCCGATATTAGCAAGGAGCGATTAGCTGTTAGCTAATTGCCCAACGTCTCTTTCAATAGCTGTTCGTAAACAGCCGGATCATTTGCCCATTCCTTGTTGGGCTTCTCTCCCATCTGAAGCTCCAGCATTCCACCGTTTGTAATTTCAGAATGCTTGATCCAGCAGCGATTGAATGGTTTGCCATTCAGTCTGGCGGACTGAATATACTTGTTCTTTTTGGAACTATCATCTGCCCTTACCACAAACTGCTTGCCATCTTTCAGGTCAATTGTCACCTTTTTAAAGATGGGTGAGCCAACCGCATACAAGCCTGTCCCGGTGGTTACGGGATAAAAGCCCATTGCGTTGAACATGTACCATGAGCAGAGTGCGCCACCATCTTCATCCCCGGGGATACCCAATGGCTTGTCGTCGAACCACATATCCATGATCTCCCTGACCCTTCGCTGGGTTTTCCAGGGTTTGCCGGCATAATCGTACAGATAAGGAACATGGAATGATGGTTCATTCCCGGCAGGAAACATGCCATTAAGTCCGGAAGCATCCGGAAACTGACCCATAAACTGCCATTTGGAGTTTTTGGTGGGTTCGTTGAACAACTCATCCAATCGCTCCGAAAATTTCTCCCTCCCACCCATCAGACCGATCAATCCAGGCAGGTCGTGCATGACATTGAAATTCCATATATAAGCATTGTTTTCGGCAAAATAGGCCCTGCTGCCTGTTCCGCCGGAGAGTTGCGGATCGAAAGGTTCTACCCATTTTCCATTGGCCATCTTCGGCGACATAAATCCTGTATTTTCATTCCAAACCTTCCTGTAGTTTTGCGACGTCTCCATAAAATACTTGTAATCATCCATTTTATCCAGGGCTTTTGCCATTTGGGCCAGGCACCAGTCGTCATAGCTGTGATCGAGAGAAAGCGCCACTGATTGACGGCTTTCGAATCCGTCCACAAGTTTCACCGTTTCGGCACTGTCTTTTGGCAGAGCCGGGAACCAGCCGTTGGCCCTGTAAAATGAATCCAGCGAGCAGGATGGCCCGTTCCGCCAGGGCACCATGGTCCCCTCCATGGCATTTTTCCGCAATCCTTCATAAGCCTTTTTCACATCAAAATTTCTGTTTCCTTTCTGGTAGTTGTCCCAAACAATCGGAGCTGTATGAAATCCAATCATCGCCGGAAAATCGCCGTAAAATTGAGGGAAGGCAGGCATCCAGCCACTTTGTTCATACATTTTCACATACGAGCCTACCATGTCTGCCTGCTGTTCAGGATCGAGCAGAATGCCCAGCGGATGCAGGCAACGGAACGTATCCCATAACCAGTCGTCCACAAAAAATGGCTTGCCGTTGTCGGGATGGACTTTCTGGTCGTATCCACTGTAATAGCGGCCATATTCTGAAATATCAACCATCCGTTCCATCGCACGGTAGAAGGAGGTATAGAATATCCTCATTTGCCGCTCAGTGCCACCTGTGACGACAATCCTGTCAATCGCACTTTTCCAGATTTGATGTCCCTCTTCACTGATCGAACCAAATGTCTGATTGGTGGTTTCGCGGCGAAGATTTTCCCTCGCCTGCTGTTCGTCGATGTAGGAGATGCCAATCCTGACCTCGATGATTTTACCGGAAGCCGGATAGGAAACATAAGCTCCGGTTTTGCTGCCAAAGATTTCCTTGGCGCCTTCAGCTATTTTATTCTCACTGAAATAGCCGATCACTGAGGGTGACTCTGAGAATTCGGCGTAAAAAAACTGTTTGGTATGCTGGAATTCTTCCCACCCCTGAATCGACTTATTTGTCACAGAAGTAAAAAAGGCATTGCCATTCGACCTGAAAACAATATTCGGCTTGTCTTTCTTCTGATAATTGAACCTGTAAATCACTGCCCTTTCTGTGGTCGTCCAGTCGGCGATGATGTCGTTATCCTCCAGAATCACCCTGTGATACCAAGGGTGCACCTCTTCCAGGTCGTGGTCATAACCTGCCGCATTGAGATTTCTGTCGAGCGACAATTCTCCGCAGGTTGGCATCAATTCCGTGACTTGCCCCATCCGGTAGGCAGGCATGTTGACTGCGAATCCATAGATCTTGTCGGAGAGGTAACGGTCCTGGAGCCCGGATTTCGTAACAGGAAACACCCTGATCATGCTGTGCGGCCTGTGAACGGTCGGTTTCGTTGTCGTCAGAAGTGGTGCTACGCCACCGATGTTGGGATCAATGTATTGGGTGTTATCGATGGAGCTGCAGGATCCAAGCAGAAATAGAAGAATGATGAGTTGATGTGCTGATGTGCTGATGTGCTGATGTGCTAATTTGCTAATTTTCCTGCGTACTGACTTTAAATATATTACAAAAATATTCATCCTGTGTTTTTATTTCTCTGTGTAACTCTGTGCTTCTCCTGGTGTTCCTCTGTGTAACATATTTAAGCTCAAAACCCCAGTTCAATAAACTTCACCTCAAACGGATTGAAGTGGAGGTTTGCTGTGCCTGCCTCCACCATTTTTCCCATTGCATTGACGATCGTAACTGTTTTCACCTGCCGGCCATTCACACCGCTTGAAAGCGAAATATCCGCGGATTTGCCATCCAGTTCCCTGAAGTGCAGGATTACGGCATCCTTGCCATTGAGTGCCGGACGACTGTTGACAAGCATTACATTCTGTGAACCATCGATTTTAAGGCTTTCTTTCAAAGGATTCATCAGCTCGTCTTTACCTGCCGGGAATGTCCGGGTAGGGAAAACATTCCGCTCTCCCCAACCAAATTTGGTGGCAAAGGTATTGGTGGTGTCTTTGGTGGAAGTTAGTTCATAACTCCAACTGAAACCTGCTTCCTGGTAAGCCCTGAAATTGGTAAACCAGTAATTGTTCATCACCCAGCTATATAGCCAGGTCTTGCCCGGCTTCGGGTACCTCTCGAATTTCCCCATGTTGAAATCACTAAATTGCCAGAGCGGAATTTCATTGCTAGTAACAACTATCTGACCGGCTTTGCCCCTGACAGCCACGAAATTCTGGGCCACATTCCAGTCTGAAGAAGATCCGGGCAACTGCTGACCCTGTGATAGCGTTCCACCGATGGTTTCAAATACAATCCTGGAATCTTCCAGTGCAAAAGGGAAGGCCACGTACAATGCCTCGGGATCTGTCAATATCTGTTTGTGGGCAGTATATTTCAATTCTATTTTCTTTACGTTCTTGTACAACCTTATTTCCAAATCCAGTCCTTTCGGGGAGTTGTCAGTGCCTTTGTACATTCCTGCCAGATCGGCAGTTATTTTTACACTTTCCCAGACATTACCATTGGCCCCGGTTTCAACTTTCACATTTGAAACGGAAGTATGTGCAGGTTTGTAGGTATTCCGGTCGGGCATGGTTTCGTGGATGGCCTGGCCGATTTTCCAGGGGTTTTGCGGATCAATCAGTTCCCGATTCAGTTCCTTGTCATACAGGCTACTGATTGCTCCAGTCGCTTTGTCGATGACCAGTTTGTAATATTGATTCTGCAATTCCTCCGTTTGCGTAGCAGGGTTGCCGGAAACAGGCGCCAAATCTGCAACTTCAATTTTCAGCGTTTTAACACCCAGTGCCGGAATATCCTTCACATCCATCTCCCAGTAGGCGCCTTCCGTACGTTTGCGGATCATTTGAGCCGGGACTTCCTGACCAGTAGAAAGGTCAATTATTTTCACCTTTTTATCCAAGGGCAATACTTCGAAATCGACAAACAAGTTCACTGTGCCGGACCGCTTCCAACCAAGTGAATTGATCACGTGAATTACAGGGAAAGCTGATTTCTTCAGGAATGGCTGATACCTTGCCAATGCTTCCTCATGCAGCAAAGTCTGCATCTTGAGGGCTTCCCAGGCATACGCACCCTTCTGCAACCACTGACGGGCTGTGTTCTCGGAATAGGGATGATCAATACTTTCATCAGCTCCGAAAGTATGCTCGTCATAGAAAATAGCGTTTTCGGCGATATGGTCCTCTTCGGCCTGAAGGTTCGGACTGAGTTCCCCACCGTTCAAGGCGGTCATGGCAAAAAGGCCTTCATCTACCTGCTTCAGGTTCTGGGTCTTGCGAACCTCTGCTGTCTCGCGAGAAGCGCTTCCGGCTCCATCCGTCCACCAATCCAGCCAGGCATTCTGATAAACAGGCAGTTGGGCTGAATAATTTCTCTCCACATAGTCCAGAAATTCACTTGCAAGGGAGAGTTTAAGTTTTGGCGTTATATACTTTTCGTTCCACTCTTTCACCAAATTGCATGCGGCCGTGGATGGAGGCGAATTGTCGGTGCGGTATCCCGAAAACTGGATGGATATTTTATCGAAAGGATATTTCTTAGTGTCGAAATCAGACAGCATTCCCAGCAAACGATCTGCCTTGATGGATTCGGATTCTATACCGAAGAAATTACCTGTCATATAATGTTCTGCCCTGAAAGCGAGCAATTTTTCTCCGGAAGGTGCTTTCCACCAAAAACAGGTTGGCAGGCTAAACGGCAGGATGGACCTGGTCTCGTTGATGCCCATGTCGAGGTATTTCACGCCTGTATTTTTAAAATAGTCGGGCATACACCAGGCAATGCCGTTGACATCGTTCTGCATGGCTGTCTTGACAGGAATGCCAGCCTCCTGGATGGCCTGCAACGGGCGGAGAAAATCCGTCATCAGGTTCTCATCCGATGTCTCAGCCATATTGCAGAACATACCCATTACCTCGATGCGGCCTTCAGCAATCCGTTTTTTAAAGCGATCGATCTGGGAGGCAGGTCTGGTTTTCAGGTATTCCTTCACCACCCATGCAGATTCGCAGGTCCAGCGGAATTTGGCTTCATCGGGCATGTCGTCGGTCTTGTCGCAGTAATCCAGTGCATAGTCAATGTATCGCTGGTGCTCGGCCAGGATCTCAGACTGTGGCCTGGTGTATCCAATATCCGTATGGGCATGCTGTACCAGAAAAATCTCCCATTTCTTGGGTGGAATGATCACAAAATGGGTTGAAAGACTTTTGGCACCATTGACACTCGCGGTGAAGACAGTTTTCCTACTCCTTGTCACCGCTGGAATGTTGAAAAGAAAGCTGTTTTTGCCTTTTTTTAGTTCGGTTTTAAGCAGTTCCTTGCCTGATTCACTCACCTGGATGGTTCCGGGTTTGTCGGCCTTGTAACTGACAATAACCTGCTGAAAGGAGGCCTTGCCCTGCTTGAAAAGTACCGGAGCATTCTTGAATTCGATTGGTGGTTCAGCCGGCTTCTGGGCCTGAGTCCAAAGCTCCGAAAATACAAGAATAATGGCCAATAATAGTTTTGATCCTGGATTCTTCATGTTTAGTAGTTTTTAGTGGTACCAAATGTAATCAGATGAATTTTCTAATCAAAATGTATTGTCTGGAAATCAAAAATGATCACGATAATAATGTCCTTTTTCAGGTGCCTGCCAATCGCATCGGGTTTTCGGGCAATGGCGGACCGTTTACGCTGGTGCAACTCAAAGTGATCCAGGAAGTAGTCTCTATCTCCGTCTTTGTGATCTTTACGCTATTGGTATTCAAGACCGAAACCTTCCGCATCAACCATTTGATTGGGTTTGTCTTTTTGATACTGGCGGTATTCTTGATTTTTAAGCCGAACTGACGTTCCACAGCAACACGCTGACAGGATTATAAAGTTAATATCTTTACTTGAGCGCCAAGATTGCCCAAGACATGCGTAACTGCTATTAGGTGGAGTGGGATTATTCCAAGTCAAGTATTATTTTGAGATTTTCATTGACGATTTTTCTCAGATCAGTTGGAAGTTCGCCAATTTTCTGGACAAATCGCTTATTATCAATTGCCCTGATTTGATCTATCATCAGATCGGAAGGCTTCTGCATATTTGAAATGCCCTTCTTGATGTGGACCCTTAAAATGTCACTTTCTTTAACAACATTGGTCGTAATAGGGCAAATAATTGTGGATGGATGCAGGGAATTGAGTAAATCAGTCTGAACAATCAGAACAGGTCTGATTTTGCCCGGTTCAGTACCAATTTGAGGATTCAGGTCAGCAGTCCAAATTTCAAATTGTTTAATCTTCATCGCTTATTCTTTCAAATTCAGCTAATACTGACATCGATTCATCCTGAACTAATTTTGATTCTTTGGCGAGCTTTGCAGCGAGAATTTTCCTTTTATTGTACCGATTGTAATGATCAACCGCTTCATTGATATAACGATTTCTCGTCTTCTTGACTTTTGCGATTACGCTCTCAGCATCGATAAAGATATGATCTTCGAGTTTTAATGAAAGTGTTTTCATAAAAAACAATTAAATATCACAAATGTATATACAATTTGTAATACCAACAAAACATACACAAAATTACAGCTAATAATTGCTATCCACGCAATTTTTGACTCCAATCCCGGAGGGTTTGCATGTTTATGGAAGATTTCACGACGCCAGGAAGGTGCGTATTGATTCAATGCGAATCAAATAATTCCTTGTCGATCAGTTTAATTCTTTTCTGGTCTTTTTCCCTGCCAAAGAGTTGAAGAATTCTCTTCTGCTCGCTTAAAGTTGGAATTTTGATTTCAAAATTTCCTGCAATAACAGATGTGCTTTCTTCGATCTCAAGACGTTTCCAAATCCCATTATTCTTCACTTTCAGGTCTCCCATTATTTCAATGTCCAGAACAGAGAATTTGTACCTGGCGAATTTTGAAAAGAAAAGGTCATCATCTGTCGTGACATGCTCCTCAATCAGCCGGTTTCTCCATGCGGTCTTTAAAAAACCGGCATCCCTTCCACTTACCAAAATATCCATATCAGACATTAGATCGAGTTTTATTCCGCACAAACTTAGCGCTGCCGAACCAATCAGATAGAAATTATCCTTAAGCAATAGCAATGACTGGGAAGCTTCCACCAACGTGTAGGTAATTTTCTCTTCAATAGTCATAATCGGATTTACAATTAGGTTGCTGATTCAATTTGAGGGAACAAAATGGTCCAAACATTTATTGGAACTTATAAACTCTTCGACCCTTCGACAGGCTCAGGGGAGTCCAGGCTCAGGGACCGACTGATGGGTACTTCAATAAGCGAGACCCTTCGACTTCGCTCAGGGACCGGCGGATGTTTCCTTAATTAACCGGTCACTTCGGCCCTTCGACAGGCTCAGGGACCACTCCGCTCAGTGACCTGCAAGATTTGTTTCCATTCGTCCACTCGTCCTAGTCGTCCCAGTCATCCCAGTCTTCCTGGTCGTCCACTCCTTCGTTTCCGTTTTCGCTTATCACAGCAAATTGATAATCACTTGCGGCAAGAAACCAAGCAAAATCATCAGGATACTCAAAACCAAAATATTGATCTTAAAATTGACGCTTGATTCAATTTTATGCTGTGGTTCGCCCTCCGAAAAATAGCTGGCCAGGATGGGTTTAAAATAGAAGTAGATGCTGATCATGGAACCGATCACTGCCACCACCACCAGCCAGGTATAGCCGCCCTCGGCCGTCAGAACGAAAAGATTGTATTTGGCCATAAAGCCAGCCAGAGGCGGAATCCCGGCCAGCGACATCATGGCAATGGCCATGGCAAAGGCTTCGACAGGGTTGTTTTTTGCCAGTCCCCTGAAAGCAGGTATGAAGAAGGTGCCCCGTTCCTCCCTGATCAGCATTAAAACGGCGAATGCCGTGATGGTGGCAATCACATACGAGAGGACAAAAAAGAGCAGGATTCCGGCTGATTTGGGCCCTAAAACGATCAGCGCCATCAGCAGGTAACCCGACTGGGCCACACCGGAATAGGCAAACATCCGTTTTAGGTTGTCCTGGTACACGGCTGAGAGGTTACCGACAATGATGGTTAAAACTGCAATGACAGTCAGTGTTGTCGTCAATTCGGAATGCAACGAAATAAAAGCGATGGTGATCAGGCGGTAGAAGGCGGCTATACTGGCAACCTTTCCTGCTGTTGTCATGAATGCAGTAATCAGGGTTGGAGATCCTGTATAAACATCAGGCGACCAGAAATGGAAAGGCACTGCTGCAATCTTAAAGGACATGCCTATAAAAATAAGCAGCATTCCAGCAATGAAAATCATGGGTACGTTCCCATTGCAACCAAGGATGTAGGTGTTGATAGCTTCCAGGTTGAAGGAGCCTGAAACCCCATAAACCAGGGCTATTCCGAACAATAGGAAACCGGTGGCGAAGGATCCCGTCAGGAAGTACTTCATGGCAGCCTCGTTGGAGGCAATGTCGAATTTCTTGCTTCCCGCCAGGACGTAAAAGGAGATGGAAAGCGTTTCCAGTCCTACAAAGAAGAGGATCAGGTTTCCGAAGGAGGCCATTACGATGCCACCAATGATGGCAAAGAGGATCAATGCATAAATATCTTCTAGTGGTCGCTCGACGCCCTTGTAATAGATGTTGGCAAACATGAAAATAAGTATCCCGATCAGGATCAGGACGGAACTGAAGGCAATACTGAAATTATCGGCGATAAACATCTCGTTGAAATAATGAACCGACTTCCCCCAATCGCTGATATTCAGAATCATGGTAATGATCAGGCCAATAAAAATGAGAGGCAGCAACACTTTTTTCATCTTTCGGACGCCGAAAAACATGTTCAATACCGCCAGTATGGATAGGGCTATGATTGCCTTCATGAGAATTAATTAAATATTACTTTTTTAACCACAAAGGTCTTAAAGGAAAACACGAAGGACACCAAGGCCATATATCTGACTATTAGCTCCTGAATAGGGCTATACAATATTACTTTGTGATTTCCTTTGTGCATTCCTTCGAGTCCTTTGTGGTTAATTATTTTTCGTTTTATGGATGAATAACCAAAATACTTCTCACTGCCGGTTCCGCGATTTGCAGAAAAAGATGCGGATAGATTCCTATCCATAATATAATGGCAACAATTGGAACCAGCACGATGATCTCCTGCCTGGTTAAATCGGTGAAGCCGGCAGTTGCTTCCTTCACCTCGCCGTACATTGTGCGCTGATACATCCAAAGCATATAAACAGCGCCCAGGATGATGGTTAGACCGGCAATGGCTGCAAGCCAGGCATTGTATTCAAACAGCCCAAGAAGGAGCAGGAATTCGCCGATAAAGCTATTTGTCAGGGGCAGTGAGATGCTTCCCAGCATGATGATCATGAAAAAGGCCGCAAATACCGGAGCCTTGGTCGCAATTCCGCCCAAGGAACTGATAGCGCCTGTTTTGGTTCGCCTGACTATGATTTCGTAACAAAAGAAGAGTCCGACAATGTTGACCCCATGCGAAATCATCTGGATCATGGCGCCTTCCAGTCCGTAGAAGGTCCTTGAGAAAACGCCCGCGGCAATCAGTCCAACGTGTGCAAGGGATGAATAGGCAATCAGCCTTTTCAATTCATTTTGCCGGATGGCTATCACGGAGGCATAAATGATTCCGGTTACTGACAGCAGGATGGCATATATTCCAAGGTCATTGAGCGCATCCGGGAAAAGAGGCAGGACAAAGCGCAACAAACCGTAAACCCCCATCTTGAGCATGATTCCTGCCAGTAACATGGTTCCCTGCGTTGGAGCCGTGAAATAAAGGTCAGGTTGCCAGGTATGGAAAGGGAATACGGGAATTTTGATGGCAAAAGCCAGAAAAAAGGCGAGAAAGAGCCATTTCTGGGCGTGAGGATCGAGGACTACCTTATAGAATTCCGAAAAGGCAAAGGTATGCGGACCAGGGGTTTGCACATAAAGGTAAACGATTGCAGCCAGCATGAAAAGTCCGCCCACAAGGGTGTACATGAAAAACTTAAATGTGATGGCACGGGCATTTTCTCCTCCCCACAAAATCGCGACGAAGAAAATTGGTATCAGGGCAATTTCCCAGAAAATGTAAAACAAAAGGATGTCGGTGGTGGTAAAAACACCTATCAACGCCATCTCCATCAGCAGGATCAATCCGAAGAAAGAGCTGCGATGGGATTTTTCCTTGCCGAAACCTGAGTAGATAATGATCGGGAAAAGGAAAGTTGTGAGCATCACCAGAAGCATGCTCAAACCGTCGAGTCCAAGGCTGAATTCAAAACCCAGCGAGCGGAAAATATCCGGATGAAAGGCCGGATAACCGGATGGATTTGCCAGATATTGCAGCAGGATGCCGACCGAAATCACGAAAGTAACCAACGATGCGGCAAGTGCTATCTTTTTGTTCCAGGCAGCATAATCTTTCGTTGCGAAAAGCAGCAACGAAAAGACGAGCGGTACGGATATGAGAAATCCCATAAACATTGGCAGTTATTTGAATAGGTTTAAAACTAATATCAGGATGATGCTGATGACCATGAAAAACAGGTAAGCGCCCACATTTCCTGTCTGCATGTAACGGATGTTTTTCCCGATCCATACCACCAGGTTTCCGGTCTGGTTGACGAACCTGTCGATAACTTTTACTTCGATGGTATCGTGGAAGAAAGTGGACAGACCTGCCACCGGCTTTTGCACTATGGTATCATACAGCTCATCCACATAAAACTTCCTATAAAGCAGGTTTCCAAGGAAAGAACGTTCAGGTTCTTCCTGTTCAATGTTCCTGTTTTTGACATAGAACGACCATGCCAGGAAAATAACGCCTAAAATGAGCAGCAAAGGGATTGTCATCAAAAGAATCTCGGATGACTCACTGACCTCCGCTCCATGTTTCAGGAATGCTTCGGAAGAAGAAAAAAGCGGTGCAAGAAATACCTGTATTCTGTCACTCCCTCCTAGCAGTGCCGGCA
Source organism: uncultured Bacteroidia bacterium (assembly GCA_903902325.1). GTDB lineage: Bacteria > Bacteroidota > Bacteroidia > Bacteroidales > Prolixibacteraceae > CAINVV01. The sequence goes on along the minus strand of CAIUUO010000056.1, from coordinate 1,839 downwards.
CTCCGATAAAACCGCCTATTATTGACAATACGGCCAGCACTGACATGGGGATGGTCATGGATTTAGGAGATTCATGCACAGGATGTTTTGGATCAGCCGCAACCGCAGCCTTTCCCCAAAAAACGATGAATAGTAGCCGGAACATGTAAAAGGCTGTCATCAGGGCAGCTGCCACGGACAATACCCATAGAACGTACCCGGAATGAAAAGCGCCGATCAAAATCATATCCTTCGAAAAGAATCCGGCGAAGGGCGGTATCCCAGAAATAGCAAGTGAGCCAATTATGAACAGCCAGAAAGTGACAGGAATCCTATCCTTCAGTCCTCCCATTTTGCGGATATCCTGCTCCCCGTGGAGTGCATGGATCACGCTTCCTGCGGCAAGGAACAACAGCGCTTTGAAGAAGGCGTGCGTGGTGAGGTGAAACATGGCTCCGGTAAATGCGCCGGATCCGAGCGCTACAAACATGAGACCGAGTTGGCTCACGGTAGAGTAGGCCAGTATTTTCTTGATGTCATTTTGGAACAAGGCGATGCTGCCCGCCATCAGGGCCGTGGCGATTCCGATCACGGAGATCGTCATAAGCGTAACTGGCGCCAGCACAAAAAGAAGGTTGGAACGTGCCACCATGTAAACTCCGGCCGTCACCATCGTTGCAGCGTGGATCAAGGCTGACACGGGTGTCGGACCTGCCATGGCATCGGGAAGCCAGGTAAACAGCGGTATCTGGGCACTTTTCCCCACTGCGCCTGCAAACAAAAGCAGCGTGATCATGGTAATGGAAAAAGTACCTACCGGGATGGCCGAACTTTTGGAGAATATCTCTGCGAAATTAAGGGTGCCAAATTGATGAATCAGCATGAAAAGGGCTAATAGGAAACCAAGGTCACCGATGCGGTTCATGATAAATGCCTTCTTGGCGGCATTGTTGAACTCCTGGTTTTTGAACCAGAAGCCGATCAGCAGGTAAGAACAGAGGCCAACTCCCTCCCACCCGATGAACAGGATGAGATAATTGGAACCCAGCACCAGCAACAGCATGAAGAAAACGAAAAGGTTCATGTAGGAGAAGAAGCGGTTGAAACCGGCATCCTCCTTCATGTATCCGATGGAATAAACGTGGATCAGGAAGCCTACCCCTGTGACGATAAGCAGCATCAGTCCTGAAAGCCTGTCGATCAGGAAAGAAAACGGGATGGATAGCTTGTTGAAGCTGATCCAGCTGAAGAGTTCAACGGTCTTGGCTTCGGCTCCGTTCATCAGGCCGAAGAAGAAAAACAGGGAAATGACGAATGGGATGAAGACCATGATGGATGCGAGTACCCCTGCAGTGACACCTTTCAATCTCCTGAAATTGAAGAAGATCACCAGAAATCCGATCAGCGGAAAGAGGGGTACCAGCCAGATATATTCAAACATAGGGCAATTTCTTTGCGTTTACCATTTCAGTTTATTGAGCACGTTGATGTCGATGGTATGGGTTGACCGGTAGATCATCACCAGCAAGGCCAGGCCAATTGCCACCTCTGCGGCAGCTACCACCATGATGAAAAAGACGAAAATCTGTCCGGCCGGATCATTCCGGTAGGCAGAAAAAGCAGCCAGTAGCAAGTTGGCTGAGTTAAGCATCAGCTCGATCGACATGAAGATGACCAGGGCATTGCGTTTTACCAGCACACCGACTACGCCGATGGCAAAAAGCGCCGAGCAGAAGATGATGTAGTAGTCGAGCGGGATGATTTGTAAGTTTGGCATATCTCCTTGATTATTATTTGTTCAATTAATGAATAAGTGACTAAAGTGAACTAAAGTGCCTAGAGTGCCTAAAGTGCCTAAAG
>CAIUUO010000055.1 GCA_903902325.1 uncultured Bacteroidia bacterium | reverse complement strand
TCAGTAGAATTTGCACCAAATGAAATATTTCTGAAGTCGTCACGCAAGAAAATGACCTATAAATAACTGATTATCATAAATTTCAAAGAACATTTTTAAAATTAAACGAGACACTAGTGTGTTTGAACCAATCATTTTAGGTTTTTTGATAGCCGCAATTCCGCTATTTTATCTTCCAGGAAAATCTTCCGTTCTTCCCGTCTCGCCGACCAGGTTTTGTCATTCTGTTCAAGAAACTCGGAGAGGATCAGCGATTTTTCGTAACAAGCAAGACTTTGCTGCGGCCTGTTCTGAACTTCAGACAGTTTGGCTTCCGCATAAAAGAGCTCAGCCAAAATTTCAAGGTGATAATGTTCATAGTGGTGCTCACCTATCAACTTATCGGTCAGTTGCTCTTTGGGGATCAGCAGAAAAAAGGAGGCATCGTTACGCAATAGTTCAATGTATCCTCTTTCAATCAGTTTTTCTGCCTGATCGAGGTCTCCCTTTTTGAGCAGTCCCAGGAAAGCAGCGATGAGGTCGCCAATCATTTCCACCATCCGCAAAATATAGTCTTTCTGATACATAAAATTGACAATTGACCCCTTCGACTCCGCTCAGGGACTGGAACAGTTGATATTGAAGCATGTTGATATATTTACACGCGTAATCAATATGCTTTCTCAAAAGTATTAAACTTTTCACCTGATTATCATTGTTTTTTTTCAAAATCAACCCAGTGTTTGTATTTTCGCAATAGAAAGGATTAGAAGATTGGATAATTTTTTAAGTGCCTTTTTCAATTCAATTCCTTTGTGAAATCTTTGTGCCTTAGTGTCTTGGTGGCAGGAAAAAATAGCCACTAAGGCTCAAAGACACAAAGGTTTCACAAAGGAAATGCCAAATAGTATATTATAATAGAATTTTAAAATAGGCTTATGGATATTGAATTCAAGGAAATTACGGATCAGGATTTTCCGGCCATTAAGGAGATATACGATTGGTACATTGCCAATTCCACGGCTACCTTTCACACAGAACCAATCAGGATCGATCAACTGAAGGAGTTTATCTTTGTCAATCATCATTTGTATAAGTCCTATCTGATTTTTAGCGGGAAGGAGTTAGCCGGATACTGTTTCCTGACCTATTACAAGAACCGTCAGGCCTACAACAGGACCGCAGAAGTTACCATTTATCTGAAACCTGCAGTTTGTGGCAAAGGCATTGGTAAAATTGCCATGGCACATCTGGAGACTATCGCCATTGCAAAGGGGTTAAAAAATCTGGTTGGAATCATTTCGGGAGACAATGACGGGAGTATCGCGTTATTCGAAAAATCGGGATACATCCAATGCGCGCATTTTAGGAATGTGGGGGAGAAATTCAACAAGGTGCTGGATGTTGTGGCATTTCAGAAGGAAATTAGCTGATGCACAGGAAATTGACAATTGACAATTGACAATTGACAATTTTTTTTGCCCCGGATAAAAACCAACAACTTTTTTAAGTTTTCAACGTATTAGATAGTAAATTACCAACAATTCCATTCGTTGAAAACCAAAATTGCATTTTTTAGCTCTGTCTTGCTGTTTGCCCTGATGGTTAGCCATGCAACGGCTCAGACCTCGCCTGATACCTTGATCGGGATCAAGGATGCCGTGCGGCTTGCAGAACAGCGTTACCACCTGCTTAAATCGAAACAGTTTGAGGCAGAAGCGGCCGCTAAGAATGTGGATGTGACCAAATACAGCAGGATGCCCACGCTGGATGCTGGTTATCAGGCCAATATTGCCACCGCGAATAACCTGACCGGAATGTATAATCCTACCGGGATGATGCCCATCAGCGGTCCTCCTTCCACATCCAACAACAACACCCCCGCAGTGGGAAGTGCGGCCAGTCTGTTGTTGAACTGGCAAGCCGTCACTTTTGGACAAAGAAATGCACTAATCAATGTTTCTGTCGCAGAATCGAATTCAAAAAATGCGGAATACAGGCAGGCCTTGTTTCAGCACAAGATCAGTGTCATCAGTGCATATCTGGACCTGCTTCTGACCTATGATTTTGTTAAAATTCACAGGGACAATATTGCGAGGGTTGAGACCAATCTCAAGCAAAGCCGGGTACTCGTCCAAAGTGGCATTAAACCCGGGGTTGATACGGCCTTGTTTGTTTCAGAACTTTCGCGGGCTAAAATCGACCTGATGAACAGCCAAAAGCAATTGCAGGTATGCCAGTCGGTTTTGGCACAACTGATCGTTACCGAGGCCATGCCAGTTCCGGCAGACACAGCTTTTTTGAAAAGACTCCCGGCTCAATCCGGTTCATACGGCAAGTCTGCGGACCTCCATCCACAAATTCAATACGTTCAGAGTCAATTCGATTTGAGCCATTCAAGGGAATTGTTGCTGAAGAAATCCTATTTACCCAAAATCAATTTGTGGAGTACAACATTTGCCCGCGGTTCAGGATACCAGACCAACGGGAGTATTTCCAATGGCGAGGGACTCAAGTTGAACAGGTTCAATTATGGCGCCGGTTTTCAGTTTGTTTTCCCGGTGTTGAAATATGGAGAGGAAAAACAGCAGTTGCTGCAGCAGACCCTTTTGTCGAAAGCTGCTCAGGAAATGATAGATGAAAACAGATCCGTACTGACTTCTCAGCAAAGGATCGCCAATGCGACCTTCAACAGCAGTCTGGCCATCGAAAAGGAAACTGAAAACCAGCTCAGTGCGGGACAATACGCATTCTCAGCCATGCAGGTACGTTACAATACAGGACTTGTCAATTTCTCCGATCTGATGCAGGTCCAATACAATTTGCTGAAGGCTGAACTGGACCTGAAAAAATCTACCTGGGATGTCTGGAAGGCTTTGTTGCTCAAGGCAGCAGTTGCAGGTGATGAAAATGTATTTTTAAATGCGATACCCTAAAGAACCATGATAAAATTAATTCAGTTCGCGCTTCGCAGACCGGTTACCATCATCGTTCTGGTGATCAGTATCCTCATCTTTTCAACGCTGGCCATCCGGAAATCGGCGATAGATATTTTTCCGTCCATCAATGCACCAACCATTTACGTGTCTCAAACCTACGCAGGTTTGTCACCCCAGCAGATGGAAGGGTTCATTACTTCCTATTTTGAGTACCACTTTTTATACATTACCGGGATTAAATCGGTTGAGAGCAAATCCATTCAGGGACTCTCACTGATCAAGCTGCAGTTTCACGAAAAGACGGACATGGCCAACGCAATGGCGGAGGTTGTCTCCTACGTGAACCGTTCGCGATCATTTATGCCACCCGGAACTTTGCCTCCTTTCGTCATGCGCTACGATGCCGGATCGGTCCCGGTAGGACAACTGGTTTTCAGGAGCGACAGCCGCTCGCTCAATGAGATTCAGGATCTTGCGTTGTTCAAGGTACGTCCGATGTTTGCGGCGCTTCCCGGCGTATCGGCCCCACCGCCGCTTGGGGGAAACCAACGGACTGTAATCATCAAAGCTGATCCCGAACGGCTGAGAAGCTACAACCTGACCGCCGACGAACTGGTGATGGCCATTGCCAGGAACAATGCCATCCTGCCCGCAGGAAACATCAGGGTAGGCGACAAGGCGATCATCACCCCATCCAACAGTGTGGCGGACGATTTCAAGGAAATGGAAGAGGTTGTGGTCCGAAACACGGACAACGTGCCTGTCTTTGTGCGCGATGTAGCCACCGTGAACAATGGAGCTGATATAACTACCGGATACGCACTAATTGATGGCAAGCGATCCGTGTACATCCCGGTAACCAAAAGGGCGGATGCCTCTACCTGGGACGTGGTGCAGGCAGTCAAAAAAGCTTTGCCTGACATGCAGGCTGCCATTCCGGATGATATCCGGGTATCCTATGAATTCGACCAGTCGGGGTACGTTAAAAATGCCTTGAAGAACGTGTTGATAGAAGCGCTGCTGGGAGCTCTGCTAACAGGCCTGATGATTTTGATTTTCCTGAAAGACCTGCGAAGCGCCCTGATCATCGTCGTAAATATTCCGCTGGCATTGCTTTCCGCGGTAGTTTGCCTTTATTTTTCGGGACAGACCATCAACATCATGACCCTTGGAGGACTGGCGCTGGCAGTTGGCATCCTGGTAGATGAATCCACGGTAACCGTTGAAAACATCCACCGGCATCTCGAATTGGGTAAATCCAAATCGAAAGCCATCTGGGATGCCTGTCAGGAGATTGCCGTTCCAAAACTCCTTATTCTATTGAGTATCCTGGCTGTTTTTGTTCCGGCACTGTTTATGACCGGCATAACCAAATCCATGTTCCTGCCTTTGTCGCTGGCGGTAGGTTTCGCCATGATTGCCTCCTTCATTCTTTCACAGACTCTGGTTCCTGTGCTTTCACACTGGTTCATCCAACCAATGCACAGCGAAAATCAGAAAGACAATCTGGCAGGAATTAAGAACAATCTTGTCAAAAATATCCGCCAAGCGGGTAGGAGCAGCATCATTCTTGTGCCGGTGCTGATCATTGTATTATTGCTGATAACCTGGTTTGCCTACGAAAGAAGCGGGACCGAGATTTTCCCGAAAGTAGATGCTGGTCAGATGCAGGTCAGGTTAAGATTGCCTGCAGGAACGCGGATTGAACGAACAGAAGATGCCACCAGGAAAACACTCTCACTGATTGACAGCCTGGCAGGCAAAGGAAATGTTGCCATTACCTCTTCCTACGTCGGTCTGCACGGGCAATCCTATGCCATTACACCGATATTCCTCTATACCAGCGGACCTCATGAAGCGCTGATCAAAGTCAATTTCAAAAAGGGGGCAGACATCGACATTGAAAATTTAAAGGAACAACTGCGCGCAGCCATTCCCAAAAGCGTACCCGGAATCCTGATCTCCTTTGAACCTGCGGATTTGGTTGATCAGGTTATGAGCATGGGAACCAACAATCCCGTTGAAGTTGTTGTACAGGGAAAGAATTTAACGCAAAGCAGGGAGATTGCCGCGAAACTTCAGGCCTCCATGACCAAGATTCCCTATTTGAGGGATATCCAGATTGCCCAGCCATTGGATTATCCGACTGTACAAATTAACTACAACAGGCTGAGAGCCGGACAAATGAACCTGACTGTGGAGCAGGCAGGAAGGTCCGTTGTAGAGGCAACATCCTCCAGCAGGCTTACACAACCGGTATACTGGCTGGATAAACTCGCCGGCAATGCCTACCAGGTTCAGGTGGAATATCCGCAGTTGGCCATCAACAGTACCGAAGAACTCGAAAAAATCCCAGTCGGAAAAGTGAATGACAATACCATTCAGTTGAGGGATATTGCTGATCTGAAAAGTGGTTCCTCTATTGGGGAATATGACCGCATCAACCAGCAGCGGTTTATTACTGTGACTTCCAACATACACAATAAAGACCTGGGCCGGGCGATTGAAGATGTCAACAAAAGCATTGGGCAACTGGGGGAATTGCCCCAGGGTGTCAAAGTCTTTTTGCGCGGGCAATCGGATATTCTGACACAGACCATCAGTGAACTATCTGTTGGCTTGCTGCTTGCCATTTTGGTCATTGGACTGATGCTGGCAGGGTATTTTCAATCGTTCAGGTTATCGCTCACGGTGCTATCCGTTTTCCCGGGTGTCCTTGCAGGGTCCATGCTGTTGATCTGGATAACTGGAAACAGCCTCAATATTCAATCGTTCATGGGCAGCATCATGGCCATTGGAGTTGCTGTGTCCAATGCCATTCTGTTGGTTTCCAACGCTGAATCTATTCGCGGCAAACAGGGCAATACGGATTCTGCCGGGGCGCTCGCGGCGTCCAACCGCTTCCGTCCCATCGTCATGACCACGCTGGCCATGGTTGCCGGGATGATCCCAATGGCTTTGGGAATAGGTGAAGGAGGAAAGCAAATCGCACCACTCGGCATTGCAGTAATTGGAGGCTTATTGTTCAGCACAATCATCAGTTTGTGGTTTGTGCCGCTGGTATATGACCTGCTTATCGGGAGCAGGAAGCCTGTAGGGGTTTCTCTTGATCCAACGGATTCTGATTCAATTTATTACGATAGAAACATTTAAAGATATTGCAGTTATGAGAGTTCTATATCTATTGACATTTTTGATGGTAATTGCCTCCTGCGGTCAGAAACCTACCGGGACCGGTTCAAAGAAAGAAGAATCAAAGGCAGATACTGTGGGTGTTTTCATCCTGAAACCGGATTCCGTCCGAAAAGTGATATCATTGCCGGGAGACCTTTTGGCCAACGAAGGGATCCAGGTCCGGTCGAAAGTCCAGGGCTATATTACCGGCCTTAAGGTGGATATCGGATCGATGGTCCATAAGGGTCAGGTGCTGGCGCTTGTGGATGCTCCTGAGTTGCTTGCCAGGGTGAGGGCTGCAGAGTCGAGGTATCGATCCAGTAAGGATTATTATGAGCGAATCAGTTCTGCTTCAAAAACCAGCGGTGTGGTTGCACTTTCGGAACTTGAAAAATCCAGGAACCAGATGCTGGCGGATGAAGCCGAATACAAGGCAACCATCATCGGTGAGACCTCCTACAAGCAGATTGACAATTATCTTGCGATTCTGTCCCCTTTTGATGGCATCATTACCAGGAGGAATGTCAACATTGGCTCTTTTGTGGGAAGCGCCAATGAAAAGCCCCTTTTTGAGATCGAGGATGCGAGGGTTTTACGTCTCAGCGTCAATGTTCCGGAAATTTATACCGGAGCTGAATTGGTTGGCGGAACAGCTGATATTACCACACGTTCAATGCCTGACAAGAAATTCCAGGTGAAGCTGGTCAGGAAATCTGGAAATATTGATGTGAACAGCCGAAGCGAAAGATGGGAATTTGAGCTACAGAATCCGGATCATATTTTAAAATCAGGCAGTTATGCCGATGTCAAATTGAGACTGATGAGGACAAAACCGTCCTTCATTGTGCCTGTTTCTGCAGTCGTGACAACACTGGAAAAGAAGTTTGTCATACAGGTAAAAAAAGGCTCGACGAAATGGGTGGATGTCAGGTCAGGCTTTAACCTGGATACCTACCAGGAAATTTTTGGGGACCTGAATCCGGGTGATACCTTGGTGATAAAAGGCAATGAAGAGTTGAAAGCCAATAAAAAAGTGGTGACCAGGTACTAATTGTTTTATAAAATAACTGAATCCTTTAGCCTTGGTGTCCTTTGAGTCACCCTTTGTGTCCTTCGTGGTATATTTTATTTTTAACCACAAAGGTCACAAAGGGTTACACTAAGGACTCAAAGTAATTCAAATGGTAGTTGTGAAATCAGAACCAACCCTTATTCCTGTTTTACCTGGGGTTCGCATCTGCCTCTCCATTCTGCCCTCATCTTTTCCCTTTCTTCAGGGCTCAGGTGCATGAATCTGCCACTGTGTGCATGCATACGGTCGTGGCACCTGTGGTGGCCGTGTCCACCCCTGAATCCGCCAAAGAGAATTTTAGAAAGTATCAATAATCCGAGGGCTTGCCAGAAGGTGATGACTTTGAAGCCAAATATTGCCGGAAGCAGTGCATTCCAAAGGAGCATCACCACGCTACCAAAAATAAATACTCCTGCTGCGATTGCTATCGGGATGAAAATTGCTCTTTTGATCCAGAAGCCTTTTCCCCTTTCATGTCTGTGAAACATCATAATTTAAAGATTTTAACTGTTAATATTCGTTGTAAATTTCCTGGAGCCTTTGGCGCAGCTGCGCAACTGCGTAACGCTTCCGTGATATGATCGTTTTAATGCTTTCACCGGTTCTGTCAGCTATTTCCTGCAAAGTCAGATCCTCCATCTCGTTCAGTACAAACACTTCCCTTTGTTTTTCGGGCAAATCATCCAGAGCTGCAAAAAACAGTTCCTTCAGATAGGCCCTCTCAAGTTCCATGTCAGGGCCAGTACCATCCAGAAGCAGCGCTTCCGGAAACACCGTTTCCCCCTCTTCATCTTCGTAGGCAAGATCCTCCAGCGATTGTGGTTTCTGTTTTCGTTGTTTATCCACAATGCGGTTTTTGCTCACGCGGTAAAGCCAGGAACTCATTTGCACGATTGGTTCAGTGTCGATGATGGAGCTTAGCTGGTACCATACGTCCTGCAGGATATCTTCGGCGTCTTCGTCATTTTTTACGCGGCGGCGTATAAAGCTGAACAGACGCTTCCCATAGTTCTGCACGGCATTCTGGATGCTGAGTTGTCGCTGTGCCATCGGTGGTAATGCAATTAATTCGTCCATATAATTATGCAGACGAACAAGTAGGAAAAATACTTTAAATGCCGGATTATTTTACCGGGTAGGTAATCGGCACCGAGTTGCTGCCGAAGATGATGGTCACGTTTTTGTTGTCCTTGATCAGTTCGACTTTCTCCTTTTCGATTTCCAGCTGGCGCAGATGCAAATACTCGGTGATGGTCATTTTCATCTGGGTCTGGTAGGCCATGTCGGCAATGGCCTTGTTTATCTCGGCCTGCTTCCTGGAAAGTTCGGCGTCTGCCCTTGCCTTCTGGGTGAGGATGCTTTGGTTCTGGGCAGCCGTATTTTTTGTTTCTGTCAGTACCTGTTCGGGTGGTGTTACCGCGCCAATCGATACCTGCATGATGTCAACAGGCAGGTTGATTTTTTTGGTATATTCGGAGATATCCCTGTAAATGTCCTTCTCAAGCTGGGAGGAAATATCCCTCTTGCTTGCCAGATCGAACATCTTGAAGGCGCTGGCCTTGTCACGGACCATCGTCCTGAAGCTGGCCTGCAGGTTGTGGGCATACCATTCGGCTCCGAAATTCTTGTACAAAGTTGGCGTTTCGCCTTTCCGGATCTGGCATTTCAGATAAACGCTGAACGAAACCGGAGTGTTATCAGATGGAATCATGTTGGTGAAATCTTCCGTGATGGTCACGGGAGTAATGGGGAAGGACTTGTACTCTGTGGTGAAAACACACCAGGTTGCACCAGTAGAGATGGGAGTTTCATCCACGCCACCATGTCCGAAAATCATCGGTTTGTACACCAAGACACTTTCCTGTCCGGGGTCAGGCTGGACACGGTAACAGGATGAGATGCTTGCGAAAATTGCTACGACTATTGCCGCCAGAAAAATCTTCTTCAATTTGTCCATGGTTATTAAGGGGTTAAATTTCAGTCTAAAGTACTGAAAATTAATTAGAGTTATTACGACTCTGGACAGATTGCGTCACCGACGGTTGGCGGATCGCAACAACTACTTATTTTACTTGATTCTGAGTTGTCGAACAGATTGCTTCACTACGTTCGCAATGACGGTACTTTTTGCCTGATCGAAGGTTGATGAAGGAAAGCTGTTATGAGATTATGCACAATGCACAGTCATTGCGAGGAGGAACGACGAAGCAATCTGCAGATAACCAGTAGAATAAACACAATTATCTGATGAGTGAAGGATAAAATAAAAAAATTGCTGAAATTGCACCTTTTAAACATTCAGAAAAAGGATGAATTACCTTCCCCTTATTGGAACAGTCGCACTGTTGAACCTGTTGGCAGCAGTCAGTCCGGGTCCGGATTTTGTGATGACGGTCCGGAATTCGCTTTGCTATTCACGCAGGGCCGGGATCTATACTGCCGTAGGGATCAGTCTGGCTCTGTTGGTTCACCTGTTCTATTGTGCTGCCGGAATCGGATACATCATCTCAAAATCCGTTCTCCTTTTTTCTGTCCTGAAGATGCTGGGAGCTGGCTATTTGATCTACATGGGCATTGGTTCCATCCTGGCCAAAGGTTCCAGGCTGGATATGATGAATGAAAAGGCAGGTACTGATTTGACAAAGTTTCAGGCCTTCAGGATGGGTTTCCTGACAAACGTTTTAAATCCAAAGGCTACGCTGTTTTTTATGAGCCTGTTCACCCTGGTCATTGGTAATTCTACGCCGCTTTATGTCATACTGACCATTTCGCTGATCATTGTGCTTACCGCATTGATATGGTTCACAATTGTTTCCATTTTCTTTACCCAGCAAAGGGTTCAGAAGGCTTTTTTGAGATATGAGAAGGGAATCAACTGGGTGTTGGGGGGATTTCTGGTGGTATTGGGAGTTAAAATTGCGCTGACGTTTATCAATTAGGAGGATGTCTCAAACATCGATTTAACTGCAATTCAACCATATAAGCGCTAAGGAATGCAAAGTTAACTGTTGTTAAGGATAGAACTTATAGATATCCTTACGATGAAGGATTCGCTCGAAATAAAGTGTGTCATCTACTAATTTTAAACCAATGCGATAATCTCCAAAGCGTATCTTGTAATAATTCTTGTATCCTTTTAACTTTTGGAAATTTGGAATTTGGGCAGGACTTGTATAGGTTTCAACTTCTTTGAAAAGCAGTATTTCAACTTTATGGCGTTCTTTTGAAGGAATTTTTGAAAGTTCTTTAAGAAAAATCCTATTGACCAATATTTTCATAGATTATTGTGTCCTAATGACTTATAGAATTTCTTGGCTTCAGATACAGAAAGCAATTCGCTTGGGTCATTTTCTTCAATATATTGCCCCAGAGCATAGTCCTCAAGTAATTGCTCAATTTTGCCGAAAGTCTGAATGTCTATCTGCACTGCAAATGGATGTTTCTTGCTGTCGGTAACGTAAGTCTTTTTTATTTCTAACATAATCGAGTTTTTTGTAAAAATAAGATTTTAAGGTTATAAGACAAAATGGACTTATACACCCGAACGATGCTGACCCGAGACGAACCGTTTAACTTAGATCAATTCTCAGTTCTACAAGTATTCTTTATTCCCATAGACCAGATAATATTGTCGCAACAAATTTTTTTTTAAACAATCCTGTAAATTTCCCGGATATCCTCCAGGATATGGTCAAAATCTATCTCCAGGTCTTTGAGTTTCCCGGTTTTAATGTCAAAAACCCAGCCGTGAACAGTGAGGTTCCTCTCCTTGATCGCCTTCTGCACATCGGAGGTTTTGATTACGTTGATGCACTGTTCCTGCACGTTCAATTCCACCAGCCTGTCGTACCTGAGCTCTTCATCCGAAATTGCGTTGAGTTCCGTTTTATGGATTCTGTAAACATCCCTGATATTCCTGAGCCAGGGATTCAGGATTCCCATGTCCTCTGATTGCATCGCAGCCTTCCCCCCCCCACAGGCATAGTGGCCGCAAACGACGATGTGTTTCACTTTGAGGTAAGTGACTGCATAGGTGATAATTGACATTGCGCTAAGGTCCGTATTGGGTACCATGTTTGCAATGTTCCTGAGGATAAATACCTCACCAGGTTGAGCGCCCATCAATTCCTCTGCTGTCACCCGGCTGTCGGAGCAACCGATGTATAAAATTTCGGGACTCTGACCAAGTGCCAGATTTTCAAAGAATTTACTGTCCACATTGAGTTTTGCGGCAATCCATTGCTGGTTTTTTCCAAGTATCCGGGCTATATCCATTTTTTATTTTTTCTGTTGAACTTCTATCTGTATACGATCTGATTCACCTGAAAGTTCAACATTCATCTTTTTACTTCCAATGCCGTCAAGAACGAATTCCCTGAGGGAGATATTTCCCGATAGTACCTTCAGTTCAGCATGGTTTCCGTCTGTTTTGCAAGTTCCCCAGGCGGAACCGTTGCTCCAGAACCACGTTCCCGGTCGGGAGGTGAAAGTCATGCTTTGTGTCACTGCCGAATACCGGAATCCTGATAAGGCGATGACGGATGCCCAGCTTGCCATCGCCCTGGCATAATGATGGCCGCATTCGGGTTCGTCGAACGGATTTCGCTTCAGTCCGTCGAACCTGTCGCGGATGCTTTTGATGCACTTAAATCCGTTGGCCGTTTGATTTTCATAAATCATTCCAACGGCGGCAGTGTATTCAAAGCCTGTCATTGCTTCGGCAAAATAGGGGAAAGGAACCTTTAGCCTGCCCTTGGGCCAGCTTGCCATGATCAGACCGCTTTCATTGCCCATCACGTAGGAACGCATGTTGTTGAAGAGAGGGGAGAAATCACTCACATAGTTGTATTTCATGATGGTCCGGAGGGTCGTTTGGATGTTCTGTTCTTTCGCAAGATAGCCCAGTCCGCAGATATGGGCCATGTACTGCCCAACCAGCTGATCTACCAGGCATCCTTCGCCCAGCTGGAAATCAGGATTCGCGGGATCCGCCGACCCCATTCCTGCTTTCAACCCTTTTGCAACCGCATCAGGGGATGCTGGTGGCACGATTTTCTGGATGTAATATTCCCCGTTAAAGAGGTTTTGATCCGTCCACTGGCTGCCTCGAAGGAAAAGGGCGGCACATCTTTTTTCGAATTCCTTGTCTTTCATGGATTTTGCCATCTCCTCACCGGCACGCAGGGCCCCCAGGTACCAGAACTCCATCTGTGGGTTGGGCCCGTAATATTCGACATCCATGGTATTGTGCTGGCAGCCCTCCATCACGCCGTCCTGGTTGCCGTCCCAGCCTCCCGATATCCAGGCAAATGCCAGCGCTTTTTTGATGTTTTTCCAGTTGGATTTCAGGAATTCATTGTCGCCGGATAATTGCCACTCCCGGTAGGCCTTCATGATGCATCCCATCTGACCGTCCGCGGCAGCCACTTTCCAGGATTGCGCCTCCGACAGGGGCAAAGAAGCGCGAAAACTCATCAGACCGGTCGAATCGAGCGCATAGTTGAATTCAACATCCCGCATCGTCCTCGCCAGCTGACCGAAGAGAAATGGAGTGGCCACTTCGTAATTCCATACGTGGGTGCAGGATCCCTGGCAGGATCCGAACTCATCCATCACTCCTTCCCAGCCCATCAGATGGCCGCTTTTGATCCTGAAAACTGTTTGCGACCTCAGGGTGCTCAGGTTGAACAAGGCGGCTTCCTTTGCCTCGTCAGGCAGGGAGGAGGAGAGAAAAGCATCGAGAAACAATTTGGTTTTTTGTTCCAAAGCAGGAATCTCAGGCACAATCTTTTGTGCCGCATCCCACGCATCGGTGTATTTCGTGCTGTAATAATTACCAACCGGGACCTTCGACCAGGCATACCTGTTTGGGAAATCCCATGTAAGGTAGAACCTGAAAATCTGTTTGCTGTTGGGGGCAATGCTCTTTTTTACTGCCAATGAAGCCATCGGATTGTTGTCGCTGAGGGTGGATTTATCCGTAAGTTCGCCGTCGGCACTGAAATCGTCCCAAAGATCCAGTGTGGCGCGTTCCCAGTGGTTTGGCTCGGATGACCTTCGAAAGCTAACCCCTGCTGTTTGTGGAGTCGAGAGTGCAATTGAACCATAAGCTGCATCCAATTTGGAGATGCTGTCTGAATACATGAAGATTCCGCTCAATTCGTTACTTCTTTTGATGACATTTTGGTTGTTTTTTGCCCCGTATGGGATGTAGTCTCCTTTCCAGTCGCGTTTGGTTTTGCTACCGTCCTGTCCGACAAAGTTGCGCATCGTTCCGCATACCGAAACTGTGAGCGGCTTGTCGGTGGTGTTGGTCACTTCATAGGTGAGCACGGCGACAGGTAACCCGCTGGCATCTGCATCACCCGGAATGAAAGGATTGAATCCGAGGATTTTCACACTGACAGGCATGGATGGATCAGTCAGGTTGACGATACCAACCGGATAGGCCGCATCGAAACTCGCATTGGCAAACCTCGGGAATCCGTGTTGGTTGACGGGTCGTCCCTCTTCGTGAAGATATTCGGTCGGATGGACAGGCCCTATCAATGCCCTGGTCACGGGCTTTTCTCCTTCGGGTTTGACATAAATCGAAAAGAACGGGGCATTGTTGCCTTTCGTCACCGTACTGTAGCCAATGGCCGGCTTGTTCATGATTTCCCAGTCGCGGAGTTCGCCCCTGCCGCCCAGGGAAACTGTGCCGGTGCCAATTCCCCCAATCGGAAGGGAAATATTGAGCAGGTGTTCCTGGTCGTAGTGCTTAAGGATCGGCCATTCTGTGCTGTTTTGTTGCGCATACACCGGAAAAGAAAGTATGCAGGCTATTGCAGGGAGTATAATATTTTTCATTTTTCTAAATTTTATTCTGAAGGAGAACTTTGGCTAATTTTGTCAAGTAAATTTACACAGAAACAAGCGTTATTCCATGTAATGGGAGAATTTAACCACGAAGGACACCAGGGAATAACACAAAGGGCACAAAGTATTTGGAAACTGGCATCCGTTTGTGTCCTTTGAGCATCCTTTGTGTCCTTTGTGGTTAAAGGAAATTGTAACTTTGCCCTGCTTTTTCGTAAACAGAATAAACAGATATCCAAGATAGAAAGATGGAACAAAAACAGGGTCAAAAACCTGACAAACCAAATATATTCGCCGTTCTGAAGCCTTACAAGCTGATGATATTCAGCTTGATAAGTTTTGCTCTACTGAGCAATGGTGCGAACCTGGTCATCCCCAAGCTTATTTCGCACAGCATCGATGACTTTTCGAAAGGGATCTTTCAATACCAGAAGATTATCCTGGAATTCCTTGTTGCAGCATTCATCATCTTCCTTTTTACCTTTCTTCAGGGTATTTTACAGACCTATGCCTCCGAAAAGGTGGCCCGGGACCTGCGCACCCGGCTTGCAGACAAAATTTCTCGACAAAGCTATTCCTTTATCCAGGATGCCAACCCATCCAAGTTGCTTACCAACCTCACTTCTGATATCGACTCCGTCAAACTGTTTGTATCGATGGCGATCGTGTCACTGGCTTCCTCACTGTTCATCATCATTGGTGCGAGTATACTGTTGATTTCGATCAACTGGAGGCTGGCATTGATGGTTCTGTCCATCATTCCGATCATCAGCGGCGCATTCTTTTTGGTTTTCCGGAAAGTAAGGGTCTTGTTCAAAAAGAGCCGCGAAGTGATCGATTGGCTCAACAAGGTCATCAATGAAAGCATCATGGGAGCCGCCCTGGTTCGGGTACTGAATTCTCAGATGCTTGAGTACAACAAGTTCATGGATGCCAACACGCAGGCAAGGAATTTGGGGATGTCGATACTAAAACTTTTTGCCACGCTGATACCGATTGTCGTATTTGTTGGGAACATGGCATCTCTCACCATTCTGGCGCTTGGAGGTCATTATGTCATCAACGGAAGCATGTCGCTTGGAGATTTTGCGGCATTCAGTTCCTACCTTGTCATTTTGATTTTTCCCATCATCATCATTGGATTTATCAGCAATTTTGTGGTACAATCTTCGGTTTCCTACGCCAGGATCCATGACGTTCTGAATGCGGAAGAAACCCGTGATACCGGGACAATAACCACCCCATTGGTTGGAAATATTGAACTGCAGGATGTTTCGGTCTTCTATGGTGAAAAACCTGTTTTGCAAAATGTCTCCATGGAACTCAAGCCAGGAACCAGGACTGCGGTCATTGGACCTACAGCCGCGGGCAAAACCCAGTTGCTCTATCTGCTTACCGGCCTGATTCAGCCTACTTCCGGAACCATCCTGTTTGATGGGGTAGGCATCAACGATTACAACAAGGAATCTTTTCAGCACCAGATTGGATTTGTATTCCAGGATAGCATCATTTTCAACATGAGTGTCAGGGAGAACATCGCTTTCAACGAAAAGGTGACACCCGAATCGTTTGCGAAAGCAATCGAAACTGCCGAATTGAAAGAATTCATCGATGCTTTGCCGCAGGGATTGGAAACCATTGTAAGTGAACGGGGAACAAGCCTGTCAGGCGGACAGAAACAACGCATCATGCTGGCAAGGGCGCTGGCGCTGGATCCTAAAATTCTTTTGCTCGACGATTTTACCGCCAGGGTTGACAGCCAAACGGAAGAGAAAATCCTTGCCAATGTGGAAAGGAATTATCCCGGAATTACCCTGCTTTCAGTTACCCAAAAAATTGAATCAGTCATCGGTTATGGTCAGATCATTCTCCTTGAGGAAGGAGAGATTCTAGCCAGAGGAACCCACCAATCGCTGATGGACAGATCTCCGGAATATGTCCAAATCTTTAATTCCCAGCGAAGTACAAGCAGTTATGAAACCAATGGGTTCGCAGATCACATTTAAGATATTGTCTAATGAAGTATAATCTCAACCTGAACAAGGGGCAGAAGTCCGAAGAGAAAATAAGTACAGCAACTACGATCAGGCAGTTGATGACACTCATGGGCGAGGAGCGTAAAAATCTTTACATCGCCATGATTTTCATCTTCATCAATGTGGGGCTGAACCTCGTTGGCCCATACCTGATGGGGCATGCTGTGGACAAGTTCGTGGTAACAAAACAATATGATGGAGTGATCAGGTATTCCATTATATTATTCTGTGTTTTCCTGCTTGCCATGGTAAGCGGATATACCCAGACACAAATGATGGGACGGGTCGGACAGCGAATGCTATACAACCTCAGGAATTCTGTTTTCATTAAATTGATGGATCTGCCGATTGATTTTTTCAATCAGAACAAGGCTGGCGACCTGATATCCAGGGTAAATAATGACACGGATAAGATCAACCAGTTCTTTTCACAATCGCTCGTTCAGTTTATCAGCAGTATTTTCAGCATGTTGGGAGCAGGCATATTCCTGCTTTCCATCAACCTGGAGCTTGGACTAGCCGCATTGGCTCCTGCGTTTGTGTTGTGGATATTTACCAGGAGTGTCTCTCCCTGGGTGAAAAAGAGGAATTCGGTTAACATGAAAAGCACCGGCAGCCTGAGTGCCGAAATTCAGGAGAGTCTCAACAATTTCAAGGTCATAGTAGCTTTCAACAGAAGGGATTATTTCAGGAAGCGATTTGATGAAGTCAACCATGAAAATTATGAAAATGCCGTAAAAGCAGGTATTGCCAACAATGTGTTCACACCTGTTTATGGATTTTCATCCAGCATCGGACAGATGGTGGTACTGGTATTCGGTATTTACCTGATCTCTGTCGGATCCTTCTCTGTGGGATTGCTGATCAGTTTCCTGGCGTACATCGCCCAGTTTTACAATCCGCTCAGGCAGATTGCCGCATTGTGGGCTAACTTCCAGGTTGCCCTGGCAGGATGGGATCGTATTTCACAGATTCTGGTACTTGAAAACAACCTGAAGGTCACTGAATCCTCGGGGAAGGAAGAAATTCTGCATAAGTTGTCATTCCGCAATGTCTCTTTTTCCTATGAAACCGGGAATGAGATACTAACAAATGTTAGTTTCGATCTGGAGGATTGCAAGACCTATGCCTTTGTAGGACCGACGGGTGGCGGTAAAACTACCACGGCCTCACTGATGGCGCGTTTGTATGATCCGACGGAAGGAATGATACTGTTTGAGGGCAAAGATATTCGGACCCTTGATGATGCTACCCGGGCTTCTTCGATCGGCTTTATCCTGCAGGAGCCTTTCCTGTTCAGCGGCACCATCCGCGACAATATCCTTTACGGGAACACGAAGCTCCAGGGGCTATCCAATGAAGAATTGTCGAAGGTTCTTACAGACTCAGGACTGGATGACCTGCTCGAAAGATTCGACGGTGGATTGTCTGCCGAGATCAAATCTTCAGGCGATGGTATCAGTCTGGGTCAAAAACAGTTGATTGCCTTTATCCGTGCGGTTTTGCGTAGACCCAAGCTGCTGATTCTCGATGAGGCAACTGCCAACATCGACACCGTAACTGAACAATTGCTGGATGAAATATTGAAAAAGCTTCCGGAATGTACCACCAAGATCATCATTGCACATCGACTGAATACCATCGAGAGTGCGGATGAAATCTTCTTTGTCAACTCCGGGTCCGTGACCAGGGCCGGTTCCCTTCATGATGCGGTCGGCCTTTTGCTGAATGGGAAAAGGGAAAGCTAAATCAACCATTACTTTGAGTCCTTTGTGTTTGCCTTCGAGACCTTCGTGGTTAAGTTTTAAGTTTTTTTACCACAAAGGGCTCAAAGGACAGCACAAAGGTCCCGAAGGCCGGCATCTAAATACGTACATCTGAAAGAGAAGATGCAATAATGTCCTTTTTTGATTATTTTTACTCCAATGTTCCATTAAAAATGATCAAGATGAAATGTCCTTCTTTGTTAATTGCCCTACTTTTTATTTATTCCGTCCATTCTTCTGCACAGGATAAACCCATCAAACAGGTAAAGCTGACCAGTTTCGAACTTCAGTCGTCCGAATTGATCCAGGCAAGCGGGGAGAAGATTTCAACGGCAGGATATCACTCCAATGTTTACTGGTTTCCTGTTACAGTGCCATCAACGGTTTTGACCGGACTTGTGGCAAACCGAATTTATCCCGATCCCTATTCCGGGATGAATAATATGCTGATTCCTGACGCTTCAGATGAATTCAATAAAAAATACAACCTCGAACAATACAGCCATCTTCCCAATGTCGGCAATCCCTGGAAGAAACCTTACTGGTACCGTACCACTTTCAAGGTTCCGGCTTCCGATAAAGGACGCCATTTCCAGCTAATTTTTAAGGGAATCAACTATCGGGCAGCCGTCTGGCTGAATGGAAAGGCCATTGCGGATTCTACCCAAATGGCAGGAATGTTTGCCGAGTACAGTTTCGATGTAAGCAAGAAAATCAACGCAGGCGATGAAAATTTCCTGGCTGTCAAGATATATCCGCTTGATTTTCCCGGGTTACCTGCCCAGGAACAATTGAAAGCAATGGATGATTTCTTTGAAAATGGTGGCCCTACCGGGGATATCGGTAAAAATGTGACCATGCTTTGTTCGGTAGGGTGGGACTGGGTTCCTCCGGTGCGTGACCGTAACATCGGCATCTGGCAGCCTGTCTTCTTGAGGACAACTGGTGATGTGACGATTGTTCACCCGCAAATTATCACGGACTTGCCAAATCTGCCAGATACTTCAGTCGCGAAGATCTCGCTGAACCTCTCCTTGGCAAATTCGGGTCAGAAGAATGCAAAAGGAACTTTGAAGGTTGGAATCTTCCCAGAAAATTTTGCAGGTACTCCTGTTACCTTTTCCAAAGAGATGGAGAGTGCCGCTGGGTCAATGGTTGACGTTGCGCTGAATGCCGGGAACACCCTTCAGTTGGCCATAAAACAGCCACATCTTTGGTGGCCAAACGGTTACGGAGCGCCAAATCTGTACCGCATTCACTTGCAGTATGAATCGGAAGGCAAAATCTCTGATGATATTTCCTTCGTTTTCGGAATCCGCACAGTTAGTTCAAAAGCCGAAGAGGTTCCAAACAAGTTCCTGCGCCGCGAATTTTTCGTCAATGGAAAGCGCATCCAGCTAACAGGCGGCGCCTGGGTGCCCGATATGATGCTCAACCGCGATTCGGCGAGGTACGATGCCGAACTGCACCTATGCAGAAATTCCAACATCAACCTGGTCAGAATCTGGGGTGGGGGTGTTACTCCACCTGACATGTTTTTCGATGCCGCAGACCGCTATGGTCTGCTGGTTTGGTCGGATTTTTGGGTGACAGGCGATACCCATGGCGAATTCAAGGGATCGACTGAATGGCCTCTTGAACCCGATATCTTCGTGAAAAATGTAATCAGTACAATTTATAGAATTCGCAATCACGCAAGCCTTTTGGTATGGACAGGAGGAAATGAGGGACATATTCGTAAAGATGCCTACGAGAAAATGCGTGAAAGCGTGATCAAACTCGATGGTACGAGGCCATTCATACCCTGTTCATCCGGTTTCGCTAAACTTCCTCAGGGACTGGAAGCCGCCTGGCCGGATAAGCTGGCATCCGGGGTTTACAGCAGTGGTCCTTATACCTGGCAGGATTCGAAGGAATACTACCGTTTGGCCGACAATGCCAAAGACTGGGTTTTCAAGGATGAAACCGGATTACCATCCCAACCGCCTTACAACACGCTGGTGAAAATAATTCCCAATCTGGTCTGGGATACCAAATTACCCTTCCCGCTCAACAATTCGTGGGGTTACCACGATGCAGCCACCGGAAATGGCAGGTACGACAAGTATTATGAAACAATGGTAAAGAGGTATGGTGCACCGGCATCCATGGAAGAGTTCTCAGATAAGATGCAGCTGATGAATGCAACAGGCTATCAGGGTACCTTTGAGGCGGCAGGGCACAGGCTCAACGACATCGGTGGCATCATGCTCTGGAAACTCAATGCAGCCTTCCCGAGCGTAATGTGGCAGGTATACGACTGGTACCTCGAGCCGAATTCAGGGTACTATTTCATGCAAAACAGCTGTGAACCTGTTCATGTTCAGTTGAATGCGCTCGACAACAATGTAACCGTAATCAACAGAACCTACCGGGAAGTCGCAAACCTGACGGTTAATGCAGATGTTTTCAACCTGGATTCGAAATTGCTGTTCCATCAAACGGCGAGTGTTCATCTGGCGGTTTCGGATGTGAAAGAAGCTTTCTCCCTTTCAAAGGCTTTGTCTGACAACAAGGGAGTCAATTTTGTGGTATTGAACCTGAAGGATGGGAAAGGGAATGTGATTTCGCACAATGTTTACTGGCTGGCCGGTGACAACAATTGTACCTCTTTAAACCAGATGCCGCACACGTCGCTGTCGACTTCCATCCTGAAGAAAGAAACTGTTAAGGCAGAGACAAAGTGGACGGTAAAATTCACCAACAATACCAAACAACTAGCCTTTTTTGTCAATCCCCGACTGATGAGTGACAATGAAGAGGTTTTGCCGGCATTCTGGTCGGCCAACTATTTTTCACTGGCTCCCGGGGAATCGGCAATTGCCACCGTCAGCGCATCTTCTGCACAGTTGAAAGGCAAGAGTCAGAAATTATTGGTTAAAGGTTGGAATGTGGATGAAGCTGTAATAAAGCTTGACAAATTGTAGCGATCTTTATAAAACTGTGATTCAAGACTTTTTTATTTATTTATGAAGTGGCAAAAATTATTAATGGTAAGATATCTCCGGTATCTGCATGTCTTATTGCACTTAAATAATTGGATCTTGCCTCTCCTTTTTTATTCAGATTATTCTTATTCCACGTAAAAATTGGCTTGCCAAATATTTGGCTGATAATTATGTCCGCCATTAATCTTGAATGTCTTCCGTTGCCGTTGGGAAAACAATGAATTTTTACAATTCTGTGCTTAAATCGAATTGCGAATTCCTCGTCTGAATAGGTATTATGTTTTAACCAATACAAAGAGTCTTCCAATAATTGCTTCAATGAAACTCCAATTTGAAATTTGTCAACTCCTATATTTTTGTTCGTTTTTCTAAACTCACCTGCCCAGGATCACACTTGATTAAACATTTTTTTGTGAAGTTCTTTGACAAAATCTTCTGTCAATATGTATTCAGGTTCCCATTTTTTACCCAAAGTCCATTCAATTGCCTTCTCAATATTGAATTGTTCAAATTCATCTAATTCTCCGCGCGTTGTCATTGATTTGATCAAAAGACCTTCTTTCTCGTCTTCATCAAGAGGAGTTTGCCCTTCTATATATTCTATTTCTAATCCCATAAGTATTTTGGCATTTCTCTTTTGATTTCATCTGATCTACTTTTGATTGCCTTTTCTATCCTAATCTTTGAATTCTCCTGATCCTCTAATTGCATCGTATTTGAAGTTCTCAAAACAATATCTCGTGCAATTTCAGTCGCCCTTTTTTCGATCATTCCTTCAAGGCTTTGACTTTTTGGTATAAATCCATAAACAAGTTTCATATCAAGAACCTCACCAACTTCTTTTAGTCCTTTTAAGGTAATAGAACCTGTTGACTCACGTTCCTCCATCTCTTTTACGCTTTGTGGTGATATTTTCAATCGATTGCCCAATTGTCTTAATGACATTCTTAATGCAAGACGAATGGTATGAATCCAGCCTTTTGGGGGTACTGTAATTGCATTCAAAGGTATAAACAGAGCTAATTTTCTATCAGCCTGTTCAATGAGTAATTGTTGTCTTAAAATGTCCATCAGGTTATATCCTAAAAATGATTCGTCAAATATAAGGTTATAATATGATAAAACAAAATTAAATTAAGGTTAAAGCCTGATTTTAACATTTCAATTTTCCAGCGTCATAATAAAACCACTACCGTGGATGTTCCTGATTTCGACGGAAGGATCGTCTTTCAGGAATTTCCTGAGTTTGGTAATGAAGACGTCCATGCTGCGCGTGGTAAAATAACCGTCGTCGCCCCAAATTCTTTTGAGCGCAACTTCCCGGGGAAGCAGTTCGTTTTTATTTTCACACAGGAGTTGCAGTAAGGCAGATTCTTTGGGACTCAGAAGTTGTTTGCTTTCGTCCAGTTTGATTTCACGTAATCTGGAGTCGAAAATATATTTTCCGATGGTGTAAAGATGGTCGAAGTTCCCATGTTCACCTTCGGCCCTTCTCAGGAGGACGGCAATCTTGTAGACCAAAACATCCGCATCAAAGGGCTTTACGATGTAATCGTCGGCTCCGATGCGGTAGCCGGTAAGGATGTCCTCCTTCAGGGATTTGGCAGTCAGATAGATCATCGGTATTTTCGGATTGATGGACCTGATCTCCTTGCCGATCGCGAAACCATCCACATTGGGAAGCATCACATCCAGCAGGCACAGGTCAAAATTCCCTTCCCTGAAGGCACTCACCGCATGTTTGCCATCCTGCAGCCAGGTAATGGTGTAATTACAGATTTCCAGGTAGGATTTAAGTACTGCGCCAAAGCTCAGGTCATCCTCTACGAAGAATAGTGATTTGGTCGTCTTCATCGCCTGTCGATTAAAAATGGGATAAATACCACGAACCGGCTGCCTTTCCCGGGTTCGCTGTGCACCCTGATCGTTGCGCTGTTGGCATCCAGGATCGCCTTGATGTAACTTAATCCCAGTCCGAATCCTTTGATATTATGTATATTACCTGAAGGAATCCTGTAGAATTTATCAAATATCCTGGCCTGCACCGCCCTCGTCATGCCAATGCCCTTGTCTTCCACGGTCAGAATGATTCCTTTGGGACTATTGGCAGTTGAAACCCTGATGTCGGGCGCTTCGGGCGAGTATTTGTTGGCATTGTCCAGAAGGTTAAAGACCAGATTGGTAAAATGTACCGGATCTGTAGTCACAACAGGATTGGCGGCATCCAGGTTTGTCCCGATTTTCCCGCCCCTTTTCTCCACTTGCAACAAGATTCCATCGACGGCTTCTTCGATCAGGAAATGGACATTTGTAGCCTGAAAGTTGAATTCAAATTCCTTCCTGTCGAGACGTGCTATCTGCAGGATCCGTTCAACCTGCTCGTTCATCCGGATGTTCTCTTTCCTGATCATCCCCGCGAAAAATCGAACCCGCTCTTCGTCATGAATGACCTTGTCGTTGGCAATCGAATCTGCCGCAATGGAGATGGTGGCTATCGGAGTCTTGAACTCATGCGTCATGTTGTTGATGAAGTCAGATTTCATCTCGGATATTTTCTTCTGCTTGATTATCTGGTATATACTCAGCAGAAAAGTCAGGAAAATGATGAGGGTAAAGGCAACGGAGAGTCCCAGTAACGAGCTGGTTTTTCGTCCGATAAAAAGATCCCTATCGGGGAAGTTGACGGCCAATTCCAGCTTTTTCCTGAAAATATCGTCAGGGAACAGATTGACGCTGTACCATCTTTCCCCGGAACTGACCGCTAATTTTCTCTCAGGTATGCTGTCACTGCCCTGAACCGTCATTTTGAAATCAATGGGGATTGCCCTGTCTGTCAACTCCTCCCTGAGCAGTTTCTTCAGTTGAAGTTCGTCGATGTGGCGGCCCGTTTCCCAACCCTTGTACTCAATCTGAATCTGATTGGATAAGGTTTTGAGTTGTTTAATCTTCTTTCCAATTACACTGTCATTAATCGACAATTGTATTTTTAAATCGGAGTCGTTGAGACTACCATAATGATTCTCCGTGAGAACTTTAAAAGCTTTGCCGTTCTTCCCGGTATGGGTGCCGGACATCACAACATAACTCATTGCTTTTGAGTTTCCTCTCTTGGAGGTAGTGACACTGATCGTATTATGAATGGTGTCCCTTTTGACGATCACATCCATATTTTCATATTCGGTAGGAGGAGGTGGCGGTGGAGGTGGCGGAAAGGGTATCTGCTTCTCCCAATTGGTTGTGTCGGAAGATAAATTTCGAATGACTTTCAAATCATGCCCGGTTTCGAGGCGACGGACAGCCTTGTTCATCGCATCATTCACTGACCTGTCAAAAAGCTCGTTCCGTACATTTACGGAATTGTTAAACCAATAAACTTGCACTGCCACGATACCGAGCAGTGAGATTCCCATGAGAATAATCAACCCTGTGATGATGCGCTTGTTCAATTTTATTAATTCTTCTAAACTGTTTCTGAAAACTTTGGATACTTTTTGGCTTTTTTGACTTTGTGAAACCTTTGAGTCTTGGTGTCTTAGTGGCTATTTTTTTCTGCAACAAAGTCACAAAGTCACTAAGGTTTCACAAAGAATTCCACGAACAAAATGACTTCTAAAATGAAATTATTTGATTTAAACGGTTCATCAAGTTTTATCATTATTCAAAATTAGGCAATAAAATCATGTTCCTGCCAATTTTAACTTTACCTTAACTCTTTTTACGATGGTCTTAACCCATTCACAGGCAGATATCCTGTAATTTTGGATGGTTGAAAATCTTTAACAGTAACTTAAAAAGAATAGTATGAAACTTGCATTTATTTTGGGCATGATGGTTGTAACCGCAGGCTTTGCCTACGGACAGACGGAAAAGTCTAAATCTGCCGACAAGACTCAGCAAAAAAAGGAGCAGCACATTAAAATTGTGATGAACCAAAACGGGAAGGAAGTTAAAATTGACACGACCTTCAACATGCTGGATGAGAAAGTTCTTCAGGACAAGGTCGATTCGATCATGAATAAACTGGATAAGTCCGGAAATTCGAAGGTCATCATTCTCAGAGGCGGTGGCGCTTCGGCACACAGTTTCCATTCAGGAAATATGCCTGGAGAAAACCAGTTTGAAGTTTTCTACAATTCGAACGATTCAGGCAAAGTCAGGCACGAAAGAAAGGTTATTCGCATGGAGAAGGGTGATCCTGTTGTAATAACGGATAATTTGTCAGGAGATATGATGCCACCTCCTCCTCCGCCCCCACCACCATTCCATGTAAAAAGTTTTAGGGTTACTGCTGATGATCCTTATGCCCACGACCCGGCCAATGCCGACATTGTGTCCTACGAGAAGAAGGACATTGGCAAAGGTCTGGAAAAGATAACCATCGTTAGGAAGAAACACGACACAACACTAGAGCAAAAAACTGTAACTGTTAAAGTTGATTCATCAGACGAGAAGAAGTAACAGAGTTTTATTTTACCACGACTTGTCCCGATTTTTCGGGAAAGGACTCAAAGTACGCACGAAGGTCACAAAGAGAAAGGGTTGATTGCCTGTCTTTGTGACCTTTGTGGTTTTAACCTTTGAGTCCTTTGTGGTTAAATGGTATTAGAGCTCAAATCATTTTCAATTCCCTATCTGATATGCTTTTTCAATCGGTTTGTCTTCGTCACTGAAAATCCTGAACAACACCGGATCCTTCAATATTTCCGAAAACAGGCAGGGCTTGCTATCTACCAGAACCTGGTTGTTAATCAGCCTGATCCCATGGCTGTAATCCACATACCAGTTAACATGACCGGAATAGACAGGCTGAATCGGTTGGTTGTCGGGCTTGTGCCAGCCATATATTACCACCTTGGTTGGCTGTTCAGCAATTCTTGAGGAGAGAATGACATCTTTCTTGATTCCTGCGACCAGTTGCCCATGGATTCCACCCGCTTCAACGAATTGTTTCTCAATTTGGACATTGTGCTCTTCGAATTTGGTCACCAGTTCGTTGCCATTTCCGACAGGTTTGTAATTGAAAGGAGTCAGATTTACAGTTGCACTTTTAAAGATGTGGTCACTTAGTTTGGCAGTAATTAAAGATCCTCCAAAGAGGTCGGCCAATCTCTGTGCCGTAAGTGGGTTCATGGGAATCCGGCAATTATCAAGGTTGTTTCCAACGGCCAGATAATCTGCCATGGCTTCGTAACTGACCCGATGGAGAGTTCCGGCAGAATCTTCGAACGTTCCCTGCAAAGTCACGGTATTTCTCAGGAAGTCCGGGATATTTCCCGAAGAGACTGCTTTGAAAATCTCAATTTCCCTCTCCCTGAGTGGCAGGGGAGCAATCCTTTTCATGAAAGCGGAACCGGTTTCAGCGTCCGGTTTCCGGGGAGGAAAGTTCAGCCTACGAATTGGAACTTCAATCGAATCCGCAATGTAACAGGAATAGGCCCGATTCCCGAAATAGACATATCCCTTGTGCTCGAGCCTTGTTCCGCTGAGCATGCTCTGCAAAAAGCCATTCAGCTCCACCTGGGTTGTATGGTAAATCTTGTTGCCTGGGTTTGTCTTCAGAATGATTTCGATTCTTCGGTGCAATGCGGTATTCCAGATTATCGAGTCACGATCTTTTGCCTTGAATCTAAAGTATTTTGCGAGGTAATTCTTCATCATTTTGCTCCTGTACCAGGTCCCGCCCGTGGGAGATACCACCGGTTTTCCGTTGTAAATCACTACACTGTCATTGTAGGCAAGTGTGCAGAGAAACCTGTTCCTGCCTGATTTCAGCCAATCGCGAAGTTTTGGTCCGCAGATGCTATCCTCATACCCGTAATCACTGTCGAGGAAGGCGATCCTCACTACATCATCGGGAATTTTCTGAACCGCATTCAAATAGCTGAAGATGAACCTGCCTCCGCCACTGTGGCCATTCAGTGCTACCTGCGGATTCCATTGAGAAAATATGCCCTTGATGTTATCCACGATCGCCTTTATTGCATTGACAGAATCATGGGTATTGGCCACCCAAGCCGGCCAGCTTTTCTGCCTGGCTTCCAGGTAGACCGTGACGATGGTTTTGTTTTTAAGGAGATGCCTCAGATATCTTGTCTGGGCTCCGATGTGCTGGATGTTGTAATGCCAGTCATCACCCGGTTTCAGATTTTTGCCAATTGTCTGTTCGATGGTATTCCCGTTAGGCAGGGCATAGAATACGAGTAAAACCTGGTTGTTTTTTTCGAATCCTTTGAGTGGGGCGTTGATCAGGATACGGGTGGAGGGAGGTGAATTTTCAATAACAAGTTGCTGCTCATCGTATGTGCCGGAGATCTTAAAGCCGGGAAGTGTTTGAGCTTGAAGGATCCAGCAATTGACAGCGAGTAGAATAACTGTTGAAATGTACCTCATGTGGTATTTTTGGTGTGCGCCTGGAATGAAATGTGCAGAGTACCAAATTATAAAAAATACCTGTAATATCCGTTTTAACCACGACTTGTCCCGATTCTTCGGGAAAGGTCACAAAGTAAGGCACAAAGGACACATAGGGGATTTTTTGAAAATCATCTCAACATTGGAACTCATTGACAATTGTCAACTTTCAATTGTCAATTTTTTTGCTTTTCCCGGATCTTCTTCACAAAATCATTAAAGGAGAGGCTGTCAACAGTTAGGTCATTGACCAGAAACTGGTTTTCCCTGATGCTGACTTTCATGCAAATGTTGGTGGTCGAATCATCCAGTTTCCTGGTAAGAACAGAATCAATATCCTTCGTGTCCTTGTCCTCGATGTAATAATTGTTGAACGGAAAATTCACACGCAGGTTCACAGAATCTTTTCGGTTCATATAGGCTTCAGCCTTCACCCAGTCTGAGTTGCCAACGGGTTTGGTTTTTGAAAGTGATTGTATCCTGGCATAGCCCAGACTGTCAGCAACAAAGGATACAAAAACAGTCTGACCGAGTTCCCAATCCTTTTTATTTGCCACTTTGTATTTATCCTGTTCAAATTGAACCCAAATAAATTTGCCCTGAATGGTTGTGCCGGTATTTCCTCTCCTGAAATCATTCGGCCTGTTGTGCCTGATTCTGAATTGGAATTTATTCCCGGATTCTGCAAAATCGGCCTGCTTGCTGATCATCTGAATGGGAACAAACAGTTGTATCGCGCAGACACAAATAAAGGCTATCAACAACAAACTTTTACGATTCATGTGCATCAGATTTGTTTTATTTAATTGCCAAATGGAATTCCCATCCGCCAGCTGGCAGATCATTTCCCATCCGCCCGAATATTGTCCATGGGTATTTCATGTTTATTCTTTTTTTTGAGCATCAGCCAGTTGGTAACAAAAAATCCGATGCCGACAAGCACAAACATGCTACCCTTTACGACAAAGGTTAAATCAGAATCAAAGGAGCGACATATGGCCAGCAAAGCGATGATGACCATCCCAAAATTTAGGATGCCCAGGTTTGTACGAATGGAACCTTCCCGTATCATCAAAAATGCCATGAAAAAGACAAACAGGTTAACAAGGATATACGACTGGGAAGTAAAAATTCCGACGACAATGAGAATCCAAAACAAAATGTAGGTGAATTCAATCAATTTCCATTCTGAAATGGATTTGGTTTTATACTGCCTGTACAACAGCACAGAGGCTGATATGAAAAGAACGAAACTGGCAATTATTTCGGGTGACGAGATCAAATCACCCAATATGTATTTGTGATCCGACAAGTTTGTCCAGTTGGATTTGAATGACATGACCAACATGGTTATTATAGTTCCTGCCAGACCGAAAATGCGGTAGCCGTTCAAAAAAATAGGTTTGCCGTTAAAAAACCTGAAGTTCCCAATCAGGTAAAACATTCCGAACATGGTCATGAAGGCTGGAGGCATGAACATCCTGAATTTGTGGGACAATATCCCGAGGGTCATGGTGAGAACAAATGGAATCACCCAGTGATGCAAGGTAAATAGCAGATTGTCAGAAGTTTTTTTAAATAGCTGAAAATAGCGCGGTAAAGGTAGGGTAACCAGCAACCAGAATAGATATTTGCCAAATGGATTGGTCGAATTGCTTTGAACTGCCAGGCCATAGGACATAATGCCAAGAAAATAGGCCAATGATACGGCCGAAGAGTCCATGAGGTAAATCAGGGGTGCAATCAGGAGCATCCACGTCAGGCAAAATGTGCTGGGATCTCCGTTGATGTGATAAATCTGGGCCACTAGTGAGATATTGGCTCCAACCACGAAAAAGAGCAAGAGAGCAGCGCTTTCTCTCCATACAATTTTGTGGTATTTTTTAAGAATTACATATCCTGTCAGCAATTGCGGAATTACTAAAAGGTAAAAGGCTAGCGATGTTTTTAAACTCCGTGAAAGATCTTCCCATTGGTTGGCAACGATGAACATCACTCCAAGTCCGACCAGCAGTGCTCCTGCAGTTCCAAAAATCAGCAACTGCCTGTTGGGTGAGGTCGCCCTTTTTCCTTGATAGTAGTCTGAAATTTTACGTGCCGTTTCGTCAGTGATGATTTCGGCATTTACCAGTTCGGTCAGGTCTTTGATAAGGTTCATTTTTCAATGTTTTTTACATTAACATGAGAACAAAATCAAAGCTATGAAATAATTTATTTTGCAATCAACAGAAAAACCTGCAAAATTTATGTTTTCGAAAGGTTTTGTAAAAATTACAATGAATTAATTGTCAAATATTTGATTAAAATATTCAATAAACTCAAAAAATTAACCACAAAGGACTCAAAGGAAAAGCACAAAGGACCCAAACCGAAATATTGGGTTTTGACACTTTGGGACCTTTGTGTGTTTACTTTGAGTCCTTTGTGGTTAAATAGGAGGATAAAACACTAAAATATATTATCCAATCTTCTTTCCAGCCATAGGTCCGGGTTTCAGGCTGTGGATTTCGTCAATATGGATCAAAACGACTGCCTTCGGCTTAGGCATTCCTGCTTTTTGCGACATTTCAGCCGATTTCTCATAAATCTCACCCTCTGTCAATACCTTTGGTGTTCCTAGAAACCTGTATCCATCGAGGATTTCCCTATTGACAACCGCTACCGCGATCCTGGAACCATCCAGGATGTTTTTATAGGTATTGCCTGCAGTACCTTCGGAAAACATCAGCGTCTCATCATTGAAAACCCTTGTGGAACGCTTGGGTGCATTGTTGGGAACCCCCTCCTTGCTGACTGTAGCCAGGAAACATTGCTGTGTGGCAATCATCTCCTTCATCTCTTGTGTAAGTTGTGCCATGTAATTGAATTGTTTAAATTAATGATATTGGAATGCAGGGACTAAATCATTGCCGAGCCTCCGTCAACAGAAAGGTATGTCCCGGTAACATGGTTTGAAAGATCGCTGGCCATGAAAAGGATGACCTTGGCAATGTCATCTGGCTCTCCGTTTTTCTTCAGGGCTGTGCGGCTGGCTGCCTGATCCTGCTGCTCTTTCGGCATCCAACTGGTAGCGTCGGTGATGGTCAACCCCGGGGCGACGGTATTTACCCGGATACCGGATGACCCTAATTCCAGGGCGAGCGACTTTACCAGGGCATCTACGGCCGATTTGGAAGCGCTGTGTGAGGAGAATCCCATTCCCGGATGCCTCGACAACCCACTGGAGACAGCCACAATGACCCCGCTTTTTTTTGCAATCATGCCAGGGATGACGGCTTTGGCCGAATTGTAGAAGGACTTCATCTCCCCGTAATATTTCCAGGAGAACTCTTCCCAGGTTTGCTGCATGAAAGGAGCGACTTTAAAACGCAGGCCTGCATTGATAACAAGAATATCCACATAGCCATATTGATTCCCGATGACCTGCATCATTTTTTCTACCTGGTCGGAATCGGTCACGTCTGCCTGAACGGCAAAAGCCTGACCATTCTTAGAAATTATTTCTTCAACAACCTGTTTGGCCGCAGCTTCATTGTTGTTGTAATTGACAACTACCCTCGCACCTTCGAGAGCGAATAATTTGGCCGTTTCAGCGCCGATACCGCGGCTTGCACCTGTAATCAGGGCAATTTTGTCTTTTAAAAGCATGATTGAAATGTAGTTTTTTAATGAATGATGAAGCGATCCTTTTTGAAATAACTGATTGATTTCTCAATCGTTTGACTATCTTTGGATATGATCCCAAATATAACCAATTCTTAGATTATGGAAATAAAAAACGGAACCAAAGTGCTGATTACCGGAGGAGCCTCCGGCATCGGCCGACTGATGGGTCAAATGGTGCTTCAGAAAGGGGCCGAACTGATGATCTGGGACATCAGTCAGAAAAATCTGGACGAGACGATTGCCTTATTATCACCCATTGGAAAAGTATCCGGATATCGGGTGGATGTCTCAGATGTTGATCAGATCGTCGCAGCCGCAGCTCTTGTCAGGGAGAAGCACGGTGTACCGGATATCTTGATCAATAATGCCGGGATTGTAGTGGGAAAGCTCTTTCAGGACCATTCCATCACCGACATTACCCGGACCATGGATATCAACGTAAATGCCCCGATGTTTGTGGCACTGCAGTTTTTGCCGGATATGATCAGCCGGAAATCGGGCCGCCTCTGCAATATTTCCTCTTCTGCCGGACTGCTGTCAAACCCTCGAATGTCGGTCTATTGCGCCAGCAAATGGGCCGTAACCGGATGGTCCGACAGCGTCAGGATCGAAATGCAGCAATTGAAAACCAATGTCCATGTTACTACAGTGATGCCCTACTACATCAATACGGGCATGTTTGAAGGTGTCCGATCCTCCGTCATTCCGATATTGAAGCCAGAAAAAGCGGCCCGGAAAATTATCAGAGGCATAGAATGCAATAAGGTATTTGTGAAAATGCCTTTGATCGTACAATTGACGAGATTATTCCAGGGACTGCTTCCACGCTTCCTCTTCGATTGGGTTGCGGGGAACCTGTTTGGCATCTACAAGACCATGGATCACTTCGAAGGACGTAAAGGTCAGGAGGTTGTCTGATTTTCATTCATTTTTATTTTTAATCTTATGCTCAAACTCCATTCTTTGTGAACCTTTGTGTCTTGGTGACTTAGTGGCAGGAAAAAATGCCACCAAGACACTAAGGCACAAAGGTTCACGAAGAATAATATGAAATTTACATTGTTTTTAAATTCGCCAAAAATGGAAGATAGTTCAGCCACTGCGGTACTTACCATCGTAGAAAACCAGAAGAAATTCTTCAAAACGCACGCTACAAAGGCGTTGGATTTCAGAATCGTCCACCTGAAGAAATTCAGGGCAGCTATTATCCGGTATGAGGACAAGATATCAGAGGCCCTCTGGCTGGATCTGCACAAATCCAAAGAGGAAGCCTACCTGACAGAAATCAGCATCGTCCTTGGGGAAATCAATAATCACCTCAAACATCTGAAAAAGTGGGCTAGAACGAAACGCGTCAGGACTCCGGTACAACTTTTACCCTCCGGCAGTAAGATCATCTATGAGCCGCTCGGGACGTCGCTGATCATTGCTCCGTGGAATTACCCGTTCCAGTTACTGCTCAATCCGCTGGTAGGAGCCATTTCTTCGGGTTGTTGTGCGGTATTAAAGGCTTCGCCATATACTCCGAACATTGCCAAAGTCATGGAGGATCTGGTGAATGAGATATTCGATCCCTCCTATGTTGCCATGACGCAGGGAGGAAGGGTTGTTAATGGATTACTGCTGGAGCAGCGCTTCGATGTGATATTTTTTACCGGAAGCCCTTCGCTTGGGAAATTGGTCATGAAGGCTGCTGCCCAATACCTTACTCCGGTTGTGCTGGAACTGGGCGGAAAGAGCCCGTGTATCGTGGATGCAGGGGCAAATCTGGATTTAGCAGCTAAAAGGATCGCCTGGGGAAAATGCATCAATGCGGGTCAGACCTGCATCGCTCCGGATTACCTTTTCGTTCACAAATCTGTGAAAGATAAATTGATAGCCAAGATAGGCCTGGCCATCGAAGAGATGTATGGCAAAGAGATCAAGGAGAGCAGGTATTTCCCGCGGATTGTGAACGACCAGGCCATGGTAAGGCTGCAAAAGCTGATGTTGCATGGTCGGATAACCTATGGCGGGGAAGTGGATGCATCGCAGAAATTCATTGCACCCACCATCATCGAAGAGGTTGAACCTAGTTTTCCCATCATGCAGGAAGAGATCTTCGGACCCCTGCTTCCGGTAATGACCTTTGATCACATCGACCAGGCGATCGACTATGTGAATGACCACGAAAAGCCTCTGGCATTCTATTATTTCGGACCAAACAACAGGGTTAAGGAGATCCTGATGAAAACCACTTCCGGCGGAGGCTGCATCAACGACACCCTGATGCACATTGCCAACCATCATCTGCCTTTCGGTGGGGTGGGGAACAGCGGAATGAACAGCTACCATGGTCACACCAGTTTTCTGGCATTCAGCCATGCGCGAGCCATCGTAACATCACCTACCTGGATCGATGTACCCTTCAAATATCCGCCTTTCAGATTCTTTAAATGGGTTAAAAAAATTATTTAGGATATTATTTTTTACCACAAAGGACACTAAGTCTGAACACAAGGGACACGAAGGAGATTATCAACAATTCTACCTCGTGTCCTTCGTGCATTACTTTGTGTCCTTTGTGGTAAAAGTGGTTCTATTTCCCTCCGAAATCCTGCGTCCAGAAAGTTCCGTCCCGTGCCGCACCCATGAATTTGGACCGCGGATCCATCAGGTTTTTGCAATGTGATGGACTCTTGAGCCAGCCATCTACAACCTTTTCGACGGTCTCGTAACCTTCCGCAACGTTTTCAGCGCAACTGGTCCATTTAAATCCGGCTTTGGTGATCCTGGAGCTGAAGGATGTTCCGTCAGAACCATCATGCCCCATGAACCTGTGTCTGGACATGTCCTGACTGTGTTTTTCTGCAGCAATCTCCAATTGCTCATTCCATACCAATGGATCGGCAGGCTGCATCTTCTTTCCGCCGCACCGGTACCCTTTGGATCTTGCTTCATTTACCAGTCTCAGCAATATTGTCTTTTCGTTTTCAGTGAGCGGGTTATGGTCTGAAGTTGAAGGTTCTTTCCCATAACCTGAAATAACCTGAAAAAGGATTAGGAATAATAATGTAATTTTGAGTCTCATATCTGGCATAATGAACAAAGCTATCAAAATTTTTGTCCGTATTATCCTTCCTGTTATACTGGGATTGACACTTCTCTTTTTAATCTTGCTTCCCTACGGGTTGAAGAAATACATCAACGAACACGGGAATGAATATACAGGCAGGAAGATTTCTGTTCAGGATATTCAAATCAACTATTTCACCACCACCTTCAGGATACTCGATTTCAAAATGTTCGAAGCGGATAACAAGGCAACCTTTGTCACATTCGACTCTCTCACCGTCGATATTTCACCATTCCCTCTTCTTGCCTCCAAGCTGGTGGTTAACAAGATCCGGCTGGTCAAGCCTGTGGTCAATATTTCCCGCAAGGAGTCCGTCTACAACTTCGATGACATCATTTCCTTTTTGAATAAAAAGCCAAAAGCCGACACGACAAAAAAAGGTGCTCCTTTCAGGTATTTCCTGAACAATATAGCGATGGAACAGGGGAAACTTGTCTTTAATGACAGGACTGTCGACTATGTCACAAACCTGGATGACCTGCGGTTTTTCATCCCTTCCATCCATTTCGACCAGAGTGAAATCAAGGATACCGGAATTAAATTCCATTTTATGAATGGAGGATTCTTTCAGGCCAAGGCAAGCTACAACGAAGTAAACGGTGCCTTTACTGCTGATTTTTCGCTGGATAAACTCGATATTTCACCGTTTCTGCCGTATGCGAAAGGCTATTTCAAGTTGAATGGCATCAGCGGACTGGTGGGGGGCAATTTTCACCTTTCGGGCAATATCAACAAACCGGATTCTGTTTTGTTGCGCGGGGATGCACATGCCGAGAATTTTGCGGCAAAGGACCTGACAAACCAAAAGGTATTGGGAGCCCGTGCAATGCAGGTAACACTCAGGGACACTTGGCCAATGAAATTCAATTTCAATTTTGGCAAAATCAAATTGTCAGAGCCATATGTCTATGTCGAATTGAAGGATTCGACCATCAACCTGCTACACCTGATGGTGGAAACCCCTGCGGATACAGTCCCGTTTACCTATTCCTACAGGATGGATGAGTTTAAAATTGAGGATGGCCAGATGGAAATCCGCGATAATTCCTTCGAGGAGCCATTCGATTACCATCTGAGCGAGATCGCGATGAAAACAGATTCCATCTCCTCGGCAAGCAAATGGCTCAATTCCTATGCTTCGATGAAGCTCAACAAAAGAGGGAAACTGCAGGGGGAAGTTGGATTCAACCCTTCGGATCCCTATGAGCTGAAAGTCAATTATGTAATCACCAATTTTCAGTTGAGCGACCTGAATATCTTCTCCACCCATTATGTTGGTTATCCTTTTTTGCTGGGAAATATGTATTACAAAGGGAAAACGGTCATTGCCAACAAGCAGTTGAACAGCGAAAACAAACTGATTATCCGAAATGTACAGCTTGGGAAAAAGAACGGTGGATTAATGAATTTACCTCTGAAACTGGCGTTTTACCTTCTCAAGGACATTCATGGAGATATTACCCTTGATTTGCCTGTCACCGGCGATTTGAACGATCCAAAAACCAAAATCGGCCGGCTGGTCTGGCAGGTTGTGAAAAATGTCATTGTCAAAGTGGTTGCCTCTCCATTTCTGGCCATGGGCAAGATGCTGGGGGTAGAACCTGCCGAGGTAAAAGGGATCGAATTCAATTACGCGGATACAACGCTAACGGCTACCCATTTACGACGGATTAAACTCTTCTCTGAACTGGAGCGGAAGAAACCCGACATGAAAATGGAACTGACGGGTTTCAACGATGCAGGACTCGAGAAGAAGGAGATTGCCTTGCGGGAAGCCGGAAAGCAGTTTTTGTCCGCCACCGGGAATGATTACAAAAAGGACAATGCAGGTTTTGTGACTTTTTTGTCAGGAAAAGTACATCGCGACAGTTTGATCGCCGAAACCGGAAGCCTCCTGCTGATCGGAGAGCACAAACTGGATTCCATCCAGCAAAATATCTCAAAATACCGGATTACAAGGATCGAGAGAGCCTTACAGAGCATCAGCGACTCTACGAAGATTAAAGTTGTGATCGCCAACAAAGAAGTACCCGAAAACGTGGGAAGCAGGCCTATCTTCGAAATAAAATACTCAGTGGAAGAATAAGTTCAGGGGATAAAAGAAATATTTGGCCTTATTTCCAGATGATATTGTTAATTCCCTGACGGGAAATCAAATCTCCACAACTTATTTTCTATTGAACTTGATGCCCTGGCGGGCAAAATTTGTAAAATTCTGATTTTTCGTATCCATATCTACCATACATTATATTGCTTAAATCTATTGCCTTTCTGTACGCTCATCCTATAAGAAACTGCGGCAATATTGTAACGGATGCCTATCTCACGGTTCTCTTTTCCGGATATGGAAAAATGGCTGTAAGTCTGAAACTTAGCAAATAAATAATTCTGAAGAAAATTGCAAAATAACTTTGAAATTTTATAACTTTAGATGGTGTTTGCCGGGGCAAGATAATTTACCGGATAACTAATAAGTTGTTTTTGATGTGATACGCTGGTTGAATCTATTCGGCCATTAAAAAACAAATTATAAATCCATGAAAACAAAAAATGTATTTTCCGCACTGCTGACAATCATTTTCCTTTTTGGCATTTCTAATCCACTCCAGGCTCAGAAAAGCAATGGCTGGCGTGGAACAGAAGGTGACAACAAGGTAACGGGATTCAAAATACCTGCCAAATGGCCTGAAAAGCTTAAAAACATCTGGCAGGTAAAGGTAGGACTTGGAGATGCTACACCTGTGATGGTCAGCAATAAAATTTACCTGCATGTCATGCAGGATACGATTGAAGTTGCTTTGTGCCTGAATGCATCCGACGGGAAAGAGATCTGGAAAACGAGCCTGAATCCCTCCCCTAAAATCACCGGTCCTGCTATTGGACATCCCGGACCGCGCAGCACTCCATGCGTTACAGGCGGGAAACTCTTTACACTCGGCACAGGTGGCATTGTCCATTGCCTGGATGCCGGTTCGGGAAAGGTGCTCTGGAAGAATGATTCCTATACCGAAGTGCCCCAGTTCTTCACAAGCAGTTCTCCGCTTGTCCTGGACAACATTTGCATCTATCAGTTGGGTGGGAAGAACCACGGAGTTGTCGTTGCGTTTGATGTCAATACGGGGAAGGAAATATGGAAACTCG
Source organism: uncultured Bacteroidia bacterium (assembly GCA_903902325.1). GTDB lineage: Bacteria > Bacteroidota > Bacteroidia > Bacteroidales > Prolixibacteraceae > CAINVV01. Next base: position 11,385 of record CAIUUO010000055.1, on the reverse strand, counting down.
AAGGAGTTCCCACAACTTACGCCTCCCTGACTCTGATGAAGACGATGAAAAACATGCTTCTTGTACAATCGGAGACCGATTTGTGCGGTGTTTCCACGGATGGAAAATTGTTGTGGAAAATACCTTGTCCGGTACAACGTATGTTCTCGAATGCGAACTCTCCGGTCTATGAAGGACAGAATGTAATCGTAACAGGACAGGGAAGCGGAACAAAGATGATTAGCATCGTGAAGCAGGGCGATACCTGGGAAACAAAGGAGATATGGAAGAATGCCGAACTGGGCGTCTCTTTCAATACACCCGTTCTAAAAGATGGCTTTCTTTTCGGTCATGAGGCAAAACGGGGAGAGATGTTTTGCCTGAACGCAAAAACCGGAGAAAAGGCCTGGTTTGAGGCCACTGCACATAACCGGTTTGCTTCAATTACGGATGCCGGTAAGGTATTGGTGAGTCTTCCTGCAACGGGAAACCTGATTATTTTCGAACCCAATGGCAGCAAATATGTTGAACTGGCCAAGTACAAGGTTGCCGAAACAGAGGTATATGCCTCTCCGATTCTCAGCGGCAACAACGTTTTCGTCAAGGAAAAGGAAATGCTGACCTGCTGGTCGTTGAAATAAATCGGTAAATACAATCGGATATGGATGAAATAATTAGCAAATTGAAGACTCCCGAGGATTGCAGGCAATTCATCGTGAAATATTCAGACCTCGTCAGGCAGGCCCGCCAAAAGGCCATTGAACTTCGGGCCTCCACCCATCAGGCAGAGGACATTGTCGAGTTTGAATTGTTCCAGGCGCTTTATGCCTATGAAGATATCCTCTCCGAAAAGAATAGCCGCAAGACCCGGGCCAACAGGACCTGGCAAATGGTCAAGCATTACGGAATCAAGGTCGCAGCAGAGCGGGCTGTGAACAGGAAAGTGGATGCCATGGGCTACAAGGTGTTGGTAGGAATGGGTCTGCAAGGGTTAACTTTTGAATCCGTCATTGTGAAATATCCTGAATTTTTCAGTCAGGAATCTGTAAAAAAGGCACATCAGCGGCTGGAAGAATTGAATAATGATTTTGAACCAACGCTTTGGGCGATGGTGTAAAAGGTCATTTAGTACCGCTTAACACCTGACCCAAAGAAGGAAGAGCATCTTACCGATTTTCTTAACATTTAGCATGTTATATTGAAATTTACCGGAATCTTAAACTTAAAACTGTAACCGTGAAAATGAAAAGCATTTTGTTCTTGATGATTGCCATTGTGATCATCACCGGTTCAGCATTTGCCCAGAGTACAAAGGCTGAAAAAAAAGCATTGAAAGAAGCCGAACTGAATGCGAAATTCAAAAAAGCGCTTGCTGCGATTGATGCCAAGGATTTTGTGATAGTCGTTGATTCATATCGTTCAAATCATGACGGAGGACAGTACATTACCATTGACAGAACAAATTTCTTCTCTTATGAGAAACAGTTTGCCTATGCGCAGGGAGCTATATTTTTTGGTGAATCCTACCCGGACTGTCACAAGCTGGATGTTTCTGATTTCAGTAAAGAAGTTGATAAAAAGGGGAATGTGACGGTAAAAATGTTTGTGAGAGGTAACCTGATAGAAGCAAAAGTTGAAATTTCCCTGAAAAAGGGGGATAACAATGCGGACGTCAATTTTAGAATGAGGAATATTGAATTGCGATATACCGGCGAAGTGGTTCCGGCCGCTGAATCCAATTATTTTAAAAGAGTCGTTAAGGTGTAATGGCATTCATTTACATTCGAACATTTTAATCTGCCATGACCAGATATTAATTCCTAACCTTTATACCGCAGATAAATGAAATTTTTTAATGTAACAAAGCGTGATGTGAAATTCTTCTTCCTGGGCGTGTTTGCCATGTTCATTTTTGAATCACTTTACAATTGGAAGGAAACCAAGCAAGCCTTCCTGGATGGATTGAACGGAGTGGACAGAAGTGAGAAAGTAAAGACCAATTAATGATTATTTCTGAATTTTACAAGCAATAAGATCGCTCATTCTGATTTGCCCCTTTCATTTCGGGACCCATCTGTATTTCAAAGCTAAAGGAAGATTCTCTGAGATTAAGGGATAATTATTTCTTTTTTGTAGCAGCCTCTTTATTTGCCTTGTAGCGTATGTCAGGGGTACCGTCTTTTTTTGTTGGTCCGGGAGGAGTTTTGGCAGCTTCCTTGTTTGCCTTGTAACGCATGTCGGGTGTACTATCTTTCTTGGTTGGGGCAGCGGAAGTCGCTGGTGTGGCAGCTTTAGCAGGAGTTGCAGCCGTTGCTGTCTTTGCAGGAGTTGCCGCTTTGGTTGGCGCTGCAGCTTTGGTTTCGGTAGCCGGTTTCTTTGCAGGAGTTTTGGCTGCCGGTTTCGTTTGTGCAAAAATCACGGTTGCAGATAGGGCTACTACAACCAAAAGCGCGATCATTCTTTTCATTTCCAGTCTTCCTGACTTCTGAAGTTTTATTTTCAAACTAACTGTGATCCACGGAATCCACAAATGGCAAATTTCACATCGGATTTTTTGTAAGTCCAGAGACCGTTACGAACTGATATCCCTGTTTTCTAAGAGCTGGAATAATACTTCTGATGGCTTCGAGTGTTTTGGGAGCATACCGGCCTCCATCCAGGTGAAAAACCACAATGGCCCCCGGCCTGGCTTGATGAAGGACATTTTCGACTATTGCATCCGTATTGCTGTTAAATGCATCCCCGCTGGGGAAGGTCCATCCTACAACCTTTAGTCCAAGTTTTTTAATCAGATTCTGATCCTCTTGATTGTTACACCCTCCCGGGAAGCGGAATAATCCTGGTTTTTTCCCAGTCAGATGGGTAATGATTTCCTGAGTTTTGAGGATGTCGGCCTGTTTATCCTTGTCAGGGATGGTTGGAAGTGCATAACAATCGGCTGTGAACGCTCGGTGGCTGTAGGAGTGGTTTCCGATTTCAAAAAGAGGATCCGAGCCGATTTCCTTCACAGCCTCCGGATATTTTTCGGCCCATAATCCGGAAATGAAAATGGTTGCCGGAATTTTTTCCTGACGGAGAAAAGAAATAATTCCGGAGTTGAATAAATCTTTCTCCGCACCTGCCTCCAGCTTTTTCAACATACCATTTGTCATGCACGCGTCAAATGTAATAGCGATTATTTTCGGTTTACCAATTTTTGACAACGATTGAGCCGGGACTGAAAAGGTCGGATAAACCAGGGTCAAAAGGAGGAGTATAAAATATTTCTTCATGATTGAGGCTGTAAAGTTATTATAAATATATCTTTGAATATCCTAAAGATCTTAAGATTATGAAGAAAGTAAGCCTCCTCATCCTCGCATTGGTCATGCTGTCATCCTATCTGCAGGGACAGACCTCAGGTCAACTGTCAGAAAATCAGAAAACCCGGCTTGCGAAGGCATATCGCCACGAAAAAAGCGGATGGACATTCCTTCACCTGGAAGGCACACCCAAAGACAGGGGTTTCCAGCACGGATACCTGATGGCCAAAGAGATCAAGGAAAATTTCCACATGCTCAGAACAAGTTGGGAATATGATACTGCATTGGACTGGTGGTGGTACGTGGATCATGCAGGCAGTATACTTACGCCAAAAGTGGATGCCGAAAACCTGGAAGAGATTGACGGTATCGCCGAAGGATTGAAGGTAGCGGGGGAGAACTTTTCACGCGATGAATTGGTGGCTTTGAATGGCTATCCCGAAATAATAGATTCCTGGTGGCCTACCGTGAAGGATTCTGTGCATTCACATGCGGTTGCACATCCGAAGGAATCCTGTAGTTCCTTTATCGCGACGGGAAGCATGACGGCAGACGGGAAAATTGTGCTTGGCCATAATACCATGGACATGTATTACAATCCAGTAAGTAATGTGATCATGGACATTCTTCCTGAAAAGGGGCACCGGATCCTGATGCAATCGATCGCGGGTTTCGTTCACAGTGAAACAGACTTTTTTATCACGGATGCCGGTCTGGTCGGTTCGGAAACTACCATCGGCAATTTCCACCCCTTCAATCCGAAAGGAACCCCTGAATTTTCACGCATGCGCCATGCTACCCAATATGCCAATTCCATTGACGAGTGGTGCGAAATCATGAAGAACGGTAACAACGGAGGTTATGCCAATGCCTGGCTGATTGGGGACATCAACACCAATGAGATTGCCAGACTTGAACTCGGGCTGAAGTTCATCGGCTTCGAAAAGAAGAAGGATGGGTTTTTTACGGGTTCCAATGTGGCTGAGAACTTGCAAATATTGCGGATGGAAACCAACAAGGACGAAACAAATATCAAAAATTCATCCGTTGCCCGACGGGTTCAGTGGAAAAAGCTGATGAAAGAGAACAAGGGTAAGATTAACGTGAAGCTGGCCAAAGCTTTTGAAGCTGACCATTATGACAGCTACCTGAAGAAAATCAATCCCGCCGGCAGGTCGCTCTGCGGACACTGGGAACTGGACGACCAATTCTGCGGTCCTTACCAACCTTTCAGTCCCGAAGGTACCATCGACGGCAAGGTCGTCGATGCAGTCATGGCCAGGCAAATGTCGTTCACTGCCCGTTGGGGATCCGCCTGTGGCATGGCTTTCGACGCAAATAAATTTCTGGAGGATCATCCACAGTACGATTGGCTGACAGGCATTCTTAAAAGCCGACCAACTGAACCCTGGACCACCTTTAAAGCAGGGGAGAAAAATTAATTACAAATTACAAATTACAAATTACAAATTACAAATTACAAATTAAAAATTATCTTACTCTAAGAGTCATTTGATCAATACGATGCATGTTTTCTAATCTTTAATTTTTAATCTTTAATTTGTAATTTTACTATACCATGAAGATCTCAAGAATCGAATTGTACCAGATGCCGGTGCCTTTGAAGGAGCCATTCGTCATCTCCCTTGGAGCGTTTGATCATGCCGACAACGTGGTGGTGGTGATAAGAACCGACAATGGTCTGAGGGGATTCGGGGAATGCAGTCCGTTCAGGTCGATCAATGGCGAGAGTCTGGAAACCTGCATGATAGTCGGAAGATATCTGGCTGAAGGATTGCTGGGACAGGATCCTGAAAATATCGAGGCATGTGCTGCAAGGATGGACCGGATAATATATGCCAACTCCAGCATAAAGAGTGCTTTTGACATAGCACTTTATGATATTGCCTCACAAAATGCAGAATTACCGTTGTATACTTTTTTGGGGGGAAGGAAGGACAAGGATTTGGTCACCGATTATACGGTTAGTCTTGGAGAAAAGCATAAAATGGTCAGCGATGCCTTGCTGGTCAGGGAGAGGGGATTTCAGGTGATCAAAGTGAAACTGGGTGAGTCAGGTTATCAGGATGTTGAAAGAATCAGGTTGATCAGGGAAGCAGTCGGGAAGGATATTCCCATCAGGATTGATGCCAATCAGGGATGGGATCCCGAAACGGCTGTAGCTGCGCTCAAAGCCATGGAATCCTTCAACATTCAGCATTGTGAGGAACCGATACCAAGATGGAATTTCATGGAACTTGCTGGTGTGAGGAAACGAAGCCCAATTCCGATCATGGCTGATGAATCGTGCTGTGACCATCATGATGCTAAACGGTTGATCGACCTTGCAGCCTGTGATCTTTTGAATGTCAAGCTCGGTAAATCCGCAGGAATTTTCAATGCCCTGAAGATTGTCAGGTTGGCAGAGAAGGCAGGAATGAAGATTCAGGTGGGTGGATTTCTGGAGTCACGCCTGGCATTTACCGCCTCGGCCCATCTCGCATTATCGAGTGACAGCATAATTCACTGCGATTTTGATACGCCGCTGATGTTTACGGAAGATTCGGTTTCGGGAGGCATAATCTATGATAAACAAGGAGTTGTAACTGTTCCGGATACGATTGGCCTGGGTGCGTTCATCGATGATCAGAAACTACAGAAGCTATCAAAGATAGTGATCAATGCATTGAAATGATGTAAATTAGCCTATACAGTTTTCGATATGGTTGTGGAGACAATCCCGAGGAACTTATCAGAACCATAAATCACCCTGAGCCTGTGAGCAATCATCCTGATTGTAAAACTGCCGGCACCAAGCGTCTCGCCGTCGACTTCTCCCGGCAGTGTTACATCAGAAGTGATTTGGATCTCTCTTCCTGAATGGGTCGATACCCTTCTATCGTGGATAAACTCTCCTGAATACAAGCCTTTGAAGTTAGTAATGATTCCCCAGATCCCGATCTTGCGGATCACAGTAATATGGAAAAGGCCCCTAAGTGGATTGGCTTCAGGAACCTGCATCATGCCACCCCCATTGAATTTTCCGATGCCGATACTGGCACTGAAAAGGTTCACCTCCAGATCGGTTCCGTCGATGACGATTTTTGTGTTACGGCTCTTGTAATTCAGGTACCCGGAGAGTAAACTTTGAATATAAACCCTGATTCCAGTTATTCCTTTGAATTTCAAAATATTTGCATTTTTCGCCACCAATGCATCGAAGCCAAATCCGGCAATATTCGCGAAATAGCGTTTGGTGGTCTGACCATCCATCAGGCAGGTAATTTCACCAACATCTTGTTTGACGGTTTTGCTCTCCTTGATGATATCGATTGCTTTTTGGTAATGATCCGGAATGCCAAAAGTCTTGATCCAGTCGTTGCCGGTTCCAACGGGCAGCATCCCAAGGGTTATCTCTCCTTGTCCCTGATGCCCGGCCAGAAAAATTCCGTTTACGACTTCGTTGAGGGTGCCATCCCCTCCGGCAACGATCAGGTGGGTAGCTCCGTCATGAACCAGATTTCTGGTAAGTTCGATGGCATGGCCCGGATATTGGGATATTGAAAGATGGAAAAAAATTTCTGATTGTTTGAGCAGCCGTTCGATGTTACTTTGGTCATGAGCCCCTTTCCCTCCGCCGGCATGCGGGTTCAGAATGACCTGCCACAGGATTCCCGATTTGTCTGGCATCTGAAATTTAGTTGAGTGGATAATCTTACTACAAAACTAAAAAAAATTGGGTGCAGAAAATATCTGCACCCGATTTTTGTAAGAAAGCTATTAGCCTTTAGCTATTAGCCTTTAGTTTTTGGTATATCTAAGAAACCCTTCAATTTTGCTTGAAGTTGAATCCAAAATCGAAAATCCAAAATCGAAAATACTCTTTTGGCAGTCCAGATTATTAGTCTAAAACTGCGGCAATGCCCGGGAGTACCCTCCCTTCGAGGTATTCGAGCATGGCGCCACCGGCAGTTGAGATGTAGGACATTTTATCTGCAATGCCGAACTGGTTGACAGCTGCCACTGAGTCGCCTCCCCCAACAAGTGAGAAAGCACCGTTTTCAGTAGCCTTTACGATGGCAGCGCCGATGGCCTTTGTTCCAACCGCGAATTTCTCCATCTCAAAAACGCCAACCGGGCCGTTCCAGAGAATTGTTTTGGATTCGCTGATCACTTTGCTGAAGTTTTTGATGGTCTCCGGACCGACGTCCAGTCCCGACCAGTTGTCGTCGATAGCATAGGAAGAAACGACTTTCGTGTTGGCTGTTTCGGCAAATGCGTCTGCTTCCACAACATCTACCGCGAAGTGAAACTGAACGCCTTTTGCCTTGGCTTTCACCAAAAGTTCCTTGGCCAATTCCAGATAATCATCTTCGCAGATTGAACCACCGATCTTACCACCCTGTGCTTTCACGAAAGTGTAAGTCATACCACCTCCGATGATCAGGTGATCCACAGAGTTGAGCAGGTTTTCGATGATGGTGATTTTGGAAGATACCTTCGAGCCTCCCATGATGGCTGTAAATGGGCGCACCGGAGCTTTGAGCACTTTATCAAGACTCTCCACCTCGCTGGCTACCAGCATGCCAAACATTTTGTCTTTGGGGAAAAATTCAGCGATAACGGCCGTAGAGGCATGGGCACGGTGAGCAGTACCGAATGCATCGTTGACCCAACAGTCGCCAAGTTCAGAAAGCTGACGGGCAAATTCTACATCGCCGGCTTCTTCTTCAGGATGAAAACGAAGATTTTCCAGGACAAGTACTTCGCCTGCCTTTAGTGAGGCAGCCATTGCCTTGGTGGCCTCACCGATGCAATCCGGAGCCATTTTAACAGTCATGCCTCCGAGTAATTTGCTCAGGTGAGGTACCAGGTGCCTCATTGAAAATTTGTCTTCAGGACCTTTTTTCGGACGTCCCAGGTGCGACATGATGATCACGGCACCGCCCTTGCCAAGAATGGTGTTGATGGTAGGTAAGGCAGCTGTCATGCGGGTATCGTCGGTAATTTCGAATTGTTCGTTGAGCGGAACATTGAAGTCAACTCTGATTAAGGCCTTTTTGCCTGAAAAGTCATAAGTTTCAATCGTCTGCATATCGTTGTAATTAAATTTTTTAGGAAGCTCAAAGATAGTGGATATCTGTTTGATAAGCCACTTTTTTAGTGTTAATTTATTGCTAATTCCAGCAAAGATGAAACGGTTTCGACACCCCTGACTATTTTTTTTTACTTTTGGGGATCGTGATTTAGTGAACTATGCAATTTAAGGACATCATCGGACAAAGTCAGGCAAAAGAGCTGTTGATTCAACTGGCACGGGAGCAACGCGTCCCGCATGCCCTGATGCTGATTGGCCCTCCCGGCAACGGGAAGCTGGCATTGGCACTTGCTTTTGCGCAGTTTTTAAATTGCAAAAGCAAAACTGAAACAGACTCCTGCGGTGTTTGTGGCTCCTGCGTCAAATACAGGAAACTGATCCATCCTGACCTGCATTTTACATTTCCTGTTATCAAAACCCAGGCGTTTTCCAAACCTACAAGCACAGATTACATCGGCAAGTGGAGGGAATACTTCCTGGCCAACCCGTACCCTGTTTTCGAGCGGTGGAACCAGATTATTGCTGAAGAAAACAAACAGGGAATGATCTATGTGGAGGAGGCCTCCGAGATCATTCAAAAACTGAACAAGAAGGCCTATGAAGCCGACTACAAGGTGTCATTGATCTGGCTTCCCGAAACCATGAATGCGACTTGTGCCAATAAAATTCTCAAGATTTTGGAGGAACCGCCTGCCAATACCATTTTTATCCTGGTTACGGAGGAAGAACAACGGTTGCTAAGTACGATACGTTCGAGGTGCCAGACCATCCGGCTTCCAAAAATTGAGGAGAAAATTTTGGCGGAAGCGTTATTCAGGCATCCTTCGCTTGGAGAAAACGATCCTCTGGTCATGGCAAGGATCGCCAATGGCAATTTCATTCTCGCGGAGGAATTGTTGCTCGAAGATGAGATCAGAAAATACAATCACCGGCAATACACTTCCCTGATGCGATCCGGATATAAACGCAATTTAGCAGAACTGCTGGACTGGTCCGATGAACTTTCTGCCATCGGTAGGGTCAGGCAGCTCAGTTTCCTGCGGTATTGCAGCCAGTTTACGCGAGAAAATTTCATGTCCAACTTCAGGGAACCCGCCTTGGTGACGATGGATGAAAACGAAGAAAAATTTGCAGCGAAATTCGCCCCTTTCATTCAGGAAAAAAATGTGGTACTTCTTTTTGCCGAGTTTGAGAAATCGCTGAAGGACATTGCATCCAACGGAAATGCAAAGGCTGTATTTACGGATATGGCGATCAAGGTATCCAAGCTCATAAGGCTTTGATGCTCCGTTAAAATTCATTATTTTTGTGCAAGACTTAATTTCAATTGAGTTGAATTCCGAATTTTCGGAATAAGTTCCATGCCGCGAATGCGGGATTTTAAAATTGACTGATACATGAACCCTATACAAAAAACAGCGCGCGGATGTCCTGTTACGATGCATTCACGAAGCTGTACCAAATTGAATGTTTATAATTGGCTCCACGATGTTCCGAACACCATCAACGTGAATGATGTCGTAGAGATCCGTTTTAAAAATACACGAAAGGATTATTATACAAACGTAAACGACCTTCCGCTTAAACCGGGAGATATTGTTGCCGTTGAGGCCAGTCCAGGTCATGACATCGGAGTGGTATCCCTTATTGGGGATCTTGTCCTCAAGCAGATGAAAAGGCACAAACCCACTTTCGTGGATGGTGAACTCCGCAAAATATATCGTCTGGCCAAACCTGTCGACATCCAGAAATGGGAAGAGGCAACCAATCTGGAGCATGAAACCATGTTAAAGGCCAGGAAAATAGCGGAAGACCTTCGTTTGAACATGAAAATCGGTGATGTCGAATTCCAGGGAGATAAAACCAAAGCCATTTTTTATTACATTGCTGATGAGCGGGTTGACTTCCGTCAACTCATCAAGGTGTATGCTGACACTTTTAGGATCCGGATCGAGATGCGTCAGATTGGCGCTCGTCAGGAGGCAGGAAGAATTGGCGGTATTGGCCCATGCGGAAGGGAATTGTGCTGCAGTTCCTGGATTTCCAATTTTGTATCCGTGACAACCAATGCCGCAAGGTACCAGGAAATTTCGCTTAACCCACAGAAACTGGCCGGACAATGCAGTAAACTGAAATGCTGCCTCAATTATGAGCTGGATTGCTACATTGATGCCCAACTCGATTTCCCTCCAAACAATGTCCAGATAGAAACAGAGAAAGGCAATTTCAACTACCTGAAAGCAGATATTTTCAAAGGAATCTTCTGGTATGTCCGCGAAAATTATCAGGGCGGCGGTGTCATTGGGGTTTCTGTTGACAAGGTTAAAGAGATCCTTAGGTTGAACAGAAGCGGAAAAAAGATTCCCGATTTGACAGGCGACATCATGGAAATTCCTGAAGATGTTGCACCCACATACCAAAATTCAGTTGGACAAGAGAGTCTGGATCGTTTCGACCAAAACTCCAATAAACAGAGGAGGAAGAAACGACACAAGCCAATACTGACACGTAAAAATCCTTCGAATACCACTCATGAGCCTTCATCAGATGAACCTGCCGATTAAATTAGCCGGAGTACTTTCTATTGGTTTGATCCTGCTGTTTTCCTGTCATAATAAGATAGTTTACAGTAATTACCGGACTTTGGAAGGATCGAAGTGGCATCAGGATTCTATCCTGAGGTTTGATATGACCGTGCCTGATTCTACCCGGATGTATAATCTGTACCTCAATGTCAGAAACGAAGGTCGTTACACCTTCAGCAATCTTTGGTTGTTTGTAAAAATCATACCTCCCAAAGGACAAGTGATCAATGATACCATTGAACTGGCTCTTGCAAATCCTGAGGGGAAATGGCTTGGTTATGGGCTTGGAGACCTCTACGACATGAAATACCCTTACAAGCAAACCACTTTTTTCCCGCATTCAGGTTACTACCGTTTTGAGGTAAGACAGGGAATGCGTAATGAAGACGGGGTGTTGAAGGGGATTCATGATTTTGGAATT
>CAIUUO010000054.1 GCA_903902325.1 uncultured Bacteroidia bacterium | reverse complement strand
TTTGTCGCTTTATTAATCATTATTATCAATTCGGGTTCATTTGCTCAATACCCATCTGTAAACGGTAATTAACAATGCGAGATTTCGGCAAATAAGAATGCAAGAATTCGGTAAATAAGGATGCAGAAATTCGGTAAATAAGAATGCAGGATTTCGGTAAATAAGAATGTAAGTATCCTTCCTCGATTAGTTTCCCTTTAGAGCAAAGCTGGAGGTTTCCAGGGGAATTGCCCCCGGGGGCAATTCCCCTGGAAAATGTCTCCTTAAATTTTTCTGACTTTTGGGGTCTAACCCAATAAGTCTGCTATGGAAAACTATGTCAATTTTTGGATTATGTATCATGAAGTACATCGTCATCATATTATGGGCTTGACCCCGCCCCAGATAGCGGAGTTCTTTGTGATGGATACACGAACGGTTAAAAAACTATTGTCTATGAGTGAGAAGGAATATGAGGATTATCGGGAACGCCTGTCTACCCGAACCAAGAAGCTCGCCCCCTATGAGGATTATATCAAAAACCGGATTGAGCATTGCCTGGATGCCTCCTCCGCGCAAGTACACGACTGGTTGAAAGAACATTACCCTGACTTTCCCCGGGTGAGCATAAAGTCTGTTTATAACTACGTGCTGTATGTGCGCAACAAGTACCAGTTGCTCAAAACATTTGATTCCAGATCGTACAACCAGGTTGAACAACTCCCTTCCGGAGCACAAGCCCAGGTTGACTTTGGTGAGTATAATATGACCGATGTTGGTGGGAACCGCAAAAAAGTTTACTTCTTTGCCATGGTTCTTTCACGTTCACGGTATAAGTTTGTCGTATTTAACGAACATCCATTTACCACGGAGACTGCAATAGCAGCGCATGAAGCAGCTTTTGCATTCATGGACGGTGTCCCAAAGGAACTTGTTTATGATCAGGATAAATTGCTGCTGGTCAATGAAAACAAGGGCGACCTTCTTCTCACCCACGCTTTCCGTTCATACTGCCAGAGTCGGCCATTTAAATTGCATTTCTGTCGAAAAAGTGATCCGCAGAGTAAAGGGAAAATAGAAAATGTTATCAAATACATCAAATATAACTTTCTCAGGGGCCGGAGTTATTATAGCATTCCCACACTGAATGACCAGGCGATCGATTGGCTGGGCCGCACTGCAAATGCCAAAGTGCATTCGGCCACATTAAAGGTTCCACGGCTGGAATGGGAGGCTGAGCGATTGTTTCTTTTCCCGTTCAAATTACCCTTTGATTTTGCCAGGGAAAATCCGGCGTACAATGTCACAAAAGATAATGTGATCCATTTTAAGGGCAGCTGTTACTCGGTTCCTGATGATACGTTCCAGAGGCCAAAAGCAGAAGTATTTGTCCGGGAGCAGTATGGCTACCTTTCCATCTTCAATAACGATGGCGAAGAAATTGCCCGTCATCCTATATCTCTGCTCAAAGGTCAGTTAGTGCGCAATAACAACCATAAGCGCGATCATACCAAAAAGATAAAGGAATTGATCAATCAGGCGACACAGTTGTTCTCCGATGAGAATAAGGCGAGCGGGTACCTCGAAAACATTCATCAGCAAATGCCCCGCTATGTCCGGGACCAGATAGGCATGATTGCTTCAGCAGGAAAAAAATACACCAAAGACGAAATGGATCAAACACTGGCTTACTGTCTTGAAAACAGCCTGACAAAGGCTGCTGACTTTGAGCCGGTGTTGCTTTCATTAAGACAGGCAACAACAGAACTTCCCTCGTTGGAGACTGAGGTTCTGCACCTTCAAAACAGTAAATACCGGATCCAGCCACAAACCAGCAGTATATCAGATTATAATAAAATACTTCTCTAACCATGGAAACAAAAACAGAAAACCTGTGTAACCTTGCACGGCAACTCAAACTCACCGGCGCAGGTGGAGCGATGAATGACCTGTTGATCAATGCTCAACAAAAGCAAATCAGTTATCTTGATTTTGCATTCGGATTACTGAATGCAGAGATCGAGCATCGGAACCGGCAGAATCTAACAAAGAGGCTCCGTAACGCAAAATTGCCGGCAGATCATGACCTGGGGATGTGGCAGGAAAATCACCTCAGTGGGATATCCCGGCAGCAATTAACCCAATTGCGGGAATGTATCTGGCTGGAACAAAATTTTAACATCATCCTGATGGGACCCAGCGGAACAGGAAAAACCTTCATCGCTGCTGGTCTGTGTTATGAAGCCTTGCTCAAAGGGTATAAAGCCTGCTTCAGAACGATGGAACAACTGATCCATCTGCTTAAAATGAAAGATATCACCAAATCGGCAGCCCGTGAATATCTGGTCCTGCTCAATGCTCATCTGTTGGTGATTGATGATATTATGATGTTCCCCATCGAACGCAAACAATCAGTATCCCTGTTCAATCTCATCGATCATCTGCACCAGAATGCCTCTATTATCGTCACTACAAACAAAAGTCCCGATGACTGGGTGAAGGTTCTTGACGATGAAGTCCTGGCCGCAGCAATCCTGGACCGGTTGCTTTTTAAGTGCGAAGTTGTGAAATTATCCGGGAAATCGTACCGGCTGGAAAACAGAAAAACGATCTTTGAAAATAACGTTCTTTAATATTTTGTTTCTTTGCAAATCGGAAATTAACGATGCAGATTTACTTGCATTCTTATTTGCCGAAAATCTGCATTTGTAATTACCGCTTACAGAGATTTGGGGCTTTCTTGTAAAGGTCGGATTAATCTTCCAGAATTTAACTCCCACAGAAATAAATCTTTGGGAAAAGCACGACCTCCAGCAATCAAGTTTTTATTTGGACAAAATGCGACCACCCTTATGGGTTTACCAACATCTTGTAATGCAACTCCTGTGGCATTTACGAGAACAGATTCTAAATCGGTTGATGAATTTATTGCACTGACAGTCTCTCTTTTACCATCCTTGAAATAGAAGTA
>CAIUUO010000053.1 GCA_903902325.1 uncultured Bacteroidia bacterium | reverse complement strand
TAAAAATCGGCTGTCCGACAAACTTTATTTCTGTATTTTTGCTCATGTTGTAATTAGTTCGCAAAACAAATCTACAACATGGGGTGAAACCTTTGGGGAGTAACCCCTAATTTATTTTTTTACTCGGACAGTAGTGATTTAATTTTACTTTTACTTCTCATTAACTTTGACAAGAAACTAACAAGCAAAGATTTACTTTGGAACTGGCAAGCAAAGAGGTAGTACGAAGGATCATCTCAGGTGACGAAACTTCATTTGAAAAAGTGTACCGCTATTTTTATCCCAGGTTAAATTATTTTGCAAAACAGTATGTACTTGACTATGAGACATCAAAGAACATTGTTCAGGATGTCTTTACAGAATTATGGGATAAACGGAATACCTTGCAGGAGGACACCAATCTAAATGCCTGGCTTTTTACTGTTACCAAAAACAAATCGCTGAAAATTATTAGCCACCTTAAATCTCAAAAGAACTACGACAGCTACTTAAAAGCCAGGCAATTGGCTGTCAACTATATAGCATTATCCGATTTCGATACCAGCAATTTTATTTTTGAGGAACTTCAGGCACAAGTCAATGTTGCATTGGAAAAGTTGGCACCGGCGTGTCGTAAAGTCTTCGAATTGAGTCGCTTCGAAGATCGAAAAAACAGGGAAATAGCCGAAGAACTAGGCCTGAGCATCAAAACAGTTGAAGCGCACATTTCGAAAGCACTTCGGTCGCTAAAAGCCGATTTAAAAGATTACCTGCTTTTAATTTACATCCTGTTTCACCTCCATAAATAAAAAATGACTTTTGTCGGTAAGGGTAAACGGGATAGATTGGGTTATACATTTAAATCTCAAATATCAATGAACCAAGAAAAGTTACTAAGGTACATAAAGGGAGAGATCACTTCGGAAGCGGAAATTGTTGAAATTCTGGATTGGATCGAATCATCTAGAGAAACCCAAAAAAATTACAACCAGCTTAAGAACTTGTGGGTTGTTTCTGGACTTGATCATCCCGATCAAGTTTCATTCCCGGCTTTTTCTTTCAGCAAGACCAAACAAATACCCTTTCAGAATCGTCATTGGGGTTCGCTGTTGAAATATGCGGCTGTATTTGTTCTGGCATTTGTTCTGGGATCATTAAGCCTGTATTTGAAAAACAAAAGCGAACGCAATGCCTTATCCGCACAATACAATACGATTGATGTCCCATATGGGCAGCGCTCTCAGATCACATTATATGATGGTACCATGGTCTGGCTGAATTCCGGTACTAAATTAAAATATCCTGTAATATTTAGTCCTAATTCGCGTGATGTGATCATTGAGGGTGAGGCTTATTTTAATGTTGCAAAAGATACGCAACATCCGTTTGTTGTTAGGGTAGGCAAGCTGAAGGTTGAAGTTTTGGGTACGCATTTTAATGTATGCGCTTATTTGGATGAAAATGAGTTTTCGACGACTTTGGAAGAGGGATGCATCAATGTTTATGATTCTGATAATGGCAAATATATTAAAATGAAACCGGGTGAACAAGTCATTCTCAACCGTAAAACAGATGCTTTAAAGCTTTGGAGCGTAGACACAAGCCTATATACTTCCTGGAAAGAAAATTTATTGAAGTTCAGCAATGCGACCTTCGAGGAAGTTATCAAAAAGATGGAACGGTGGTACGATGTTAAAATAACAGTGGCTCCGGGTATCAATACCAATGAGAGGTTTACCATGACAATCAAAACCGAAAGCATTCGGGAAATGCTCCAGCTTGTATCAAAAACAACCAAAATCGACTATGAAATAAAAGAAAAATCTGTTCTGATAAAAAAACCATGACCAAAAAAGGGAAAGTGCTGAAACACTTCCCCTTTAAATTCATGCTGAAACATGAATCATGGATAAAAACCCCACTTGCGATGGGATATGTTTAACCTTTACAATTACAAATTTATGAAAAAAAAATGGTTTAATGATGAGAGCAATCACCGCACTCTTTTTAAATGGATTCGTGTTATGAAACTAACTCTATTTTTTCTTCTGGCAATTATGATGCATGTTAGCGCTAGTGTTTACTCCCAGCAAACGAAGCTAAGCATTTCTATGAGGGATGTTACCGTGAAAGAGGTGCTTAAACAAATTGAAGAACAAAGCGAATTTTTCTTTCTCTACAAAAATGTTAACATCGATGTTAACCGCATTGTCACTGTTGACATAAAAGAAAAATCAATAGAGATTATTTTAGATCAGCTATTCAGCGGGACAACAGTATCCTACGAAGTAGTGAACCGGCAGATTGTCCTGGTGGATAAGGCGAAAGAAAATTCTTTACCTGATGGTCAAAAGCAGCAAAAAACTATTGATGGTAAAGTCTCAGACTCATCAGGCACCTCATTACCAGGAGTTTCAGTTGTAGTAAAAGGGACGACCACTGGTGTAATTACAGATAGCAATGGAAAATATTCTCTGTCAAATATTCCTGAAAGTGCAACACTTCAATTCTCCTTTGTTGGGATGAAGTTGCAGGAAATCAAATTAGCTGGACAAACTTCTATCAATGTTACACTTGTTGAAGAGACAATTGGAATTGAAGAGGTTGTCGCAGTTGGTTATGGTACCCAAAAGAGAATTAATTTGACGGGTGCTGTATCTACTGTAACAGGTGAGGAAATGACAAAACGACCAGTTGCAAATACCAGAACTATGCTACAAGGACAAATTGCCGGATTGCGCGTTACGTCCGACAGAGGTCAGCCTGGTGCAGAGACGGTTCAATATCGTATTCGGGGCCAGGGAACCTATTCAGTGGCAGGTTCAGATCCATTGATTCTGATTAATGGAATTGAAGGCAACCTTGGTACTTTAGATCCAAATATTATCGAAAATGTTTCTGTACTGAAAGATGCTGCCTCAGCCTCTATTTATGGAGCCCGTGCTGCCAATGGCGTTATACTTGTAACAACTAAAAATGGATCACAGATTAAGGATAGAACCGTTTTAACGTATCGCGGAAATTTTGCCATTTATGAGCCTACCCGCTTGTTGGACAATCTGGTTTGGGACTCACCAACCTACATGAAATATGTCAATATTGCAAGGCAAAACTCTTTCATAAACGGAGGAGCAAGTCCGGTTGGAATAAGTTATTCCCCTGAAATGATTGATGCTTACACGAATCCTGCTAATAAGGAAAAATACCCAAGTTTCAATTGGTTAAACTATCTATTCAACCCTGCATTTGTTCAACAGCATAACCTTAACGTAGCCGGGTCGACAGGCAAAACATCTTATAATGTTTCTTTCAACGCTTTAGATCAGCCTGGGACGATGCTTGGAATGGGGTATAAACGATACAACGCCTCGGTAGACTTGACAAGTGAAGTAAATTCATGGATAAAATTTGGCGCCTATTTTTCTGGGAGTTACGATGATCGATTTCAACCGCGAAATGGAGACACAGATCAATATCTTTCGGGTATCTCACAGGCTCCAACGTATGCCCCCTGGCTGCCCGACGATGGAAGTGGCATTACAAGATGGGTCTATAAGGCTTATCCATTTGAGCAAAACAATAAAAATGTAGGTGCTATCGTTGATAGTGAAACAATGATCAAAGAGCAAAATACGGATGTAAATTTTCAGTCATGGCTGGAATTAAAACTTGCAAAGGGGTTAACCTGGCACACAAAAGGAGGAATCCATTTCCAGGCTACCCGTTATAAAGACTGGAGAACTGTACCACTACCTACCTATTATACTCAAACATATACCAATCCAACAACAGGAGTAACCATAAACGAAGGGGATTATGCCGTAATGTTAAATACCGGAGGGAATGGACTGGATGATCGAATGACACAAACCAGCTATTATACCTTATATTCTAATTTGAAGTATGATTGGGCAAGTAGCGATATGAATCATAAGGCCTCCATCATGGCAGGGTACAGTATTGAGCAGAACCGATATGACTATTTGACGGCAAATCGTTTAACCTATACCTACAATTTGCAGGAGTTGAGGGCTGGTGCCTCAGCTGTTCAGACAAATGACGGATATTCCGAAGTTTGGGCTCTGATGTCCGGATATGCCAGATTAAACTACAGCTATAAAGATCGCTATTTGGTAGAAATAAATTCCCGTTATGATGGAACTTCCCGAATAGCCCCAGAAACCCGTTGGGGTGTTTTCCCATCCGGATCAATTGGATGGCGTTTTACGGAAGAGCAATGGATCAAAAGTCTCAATTTGAAATGGTTAAATAAAGGCAAAATCCGTGGATCATACGGGATATTGGGCAACCAAAACATATCTCTCTATTCGTATTTTGCCAAAATTGCCATTTCAGGACTGAACTATCCATATGATAATACCAATCTTACAACTGGTGCAGGTCAAACAGCTTTAAGCAATAGAAATCTAGCGTGGGAAACAACCGCTATAACAGATGCGGGTTTTGATTTGACCCTCATTCGTGGTTTGAACATTACCTTTGACTGGTACAATAAAAAAACCTATGGCATTCTGAGTGCTGCTCAGACATCCTCGCTATTAGGTTTATCTGCCCCATTGATTAATAAAGGTGAAATGGTGAATAAAGGAGTTGAATTAAGTGCACAATATTCGAATACTATAAATAGAGGGAAAGTCAAGGGATTAGAGTACACAGGAGGATTCTATATTGAAAGAACACGAAACGAGGTAACCAAATACGATGCCCAAGAGATTGGTTCGGGCGTAATTAGGAAGCAAGGTTTGCCCTACAACGAGTTTTACACTTTCAATGCAATCGGCATTTTTAACGATGATGCAGAAGTGGCAAGTTCCCCAAAGCAATGGAATGACAAAACACTGCCAGGCGATATTAAATATTTGGATGTCAATAAAGATGGCAAGGTGGACGATAATGACAGAATGGTTGTTAAGGGTCGATTCCCCGATTTGGAGTATTCCGTCAACATGGGTGTAAACTGGAAAGGTTTTGACTTTTCCGCGATGGGACAAGGAGTTTATGGTGTTAAGCAATGGGCACAGGATTGGGGGTTAAGACCATTCTACCAGGGTTCACCAGTTTCAAAAGATTACATTAACAACATGTGGACTCCCGAAAATCCAAATGGTTCTCAGCCCCGACTATATTTCGGAGATCTCGGGGGTATAAAAAACACACGCGAAAGTTCATTTTGGCTTTTTGATGGTTCTTATTTCAGGGTAAAGAATGTGACTATTGGGTATACCATTCCAGTAAATTTTTCGCGAAGATTTAAAGTAAATATGTTGCGGTTGTACTTCTCGGGAGACAATTTACTCCTGTTTACCAAATTTCCAACAGGAGGAGATCCGGAAAGAAATTATACCTCATCAGCCGGAACCAGATTAGTTTACTATCCCCAGAATAAGATCTATTCTTTCGGAATAAATGTTGAATTTTAATTAACCTGAGCAATGAAAAATATATTAAAATACCAGATAATCTTAATCATGGTTCTTGGTTTTGGTTCCTGCGTCTCATTAGACACACCACCAACCTCTGAAATAACAGAAAACGTATATTGGCAAAGTAAAGCAGACTTCGATATGGCCTTGACAGGATGCTATGCAGGATTACAGAGTAATGTTATGGCCTCAAGTCAGCCATTCTTTGATTGTATGACGGACAATTCTTCTGTGAGTTCACAATCCGCTTATGGCCTGAATATTGGTTATTTTTTGGAGGGAGCCATCTCTCCATCCAACGGAGGAATCGTATCCGACTTATATGCAAACTGCTACAAAGCAATTATACGAACCAATATATTTCTAAAGAATATTGATTCCTACAAGGGTTCTGATATTGCAGCATCCCGGACTCAGCTGATTGGAGAAGCATCCTTTATACGTGGTTATTGTTATTGGATGCTATATCTCTATTATGGCGAAGTTCCAATAGTAAAGGAAGTACTGGACCTCACAAACCAGATCAAGCCAAAGTCAACACTAAATGAAGTTTATTTATCAACTATGGCAGACATTGAATTGGCAATAAAATCATTGCCTGACAAGACCTACAAAGCAATGGCAGGTCATGCAACAAAATCCGCGGCTTTGGCTTTGAAATCCAGGATTCTGATGTATCAGGCAACACTAAATCGTTCAACGCCAGATGTGTCATTATTTCAGCAAGCTTACGATGCTATTTCTCAGATCACAGTATATAACAACACCTCTTTGGATGTTGATTATGCCAAGATTTTCCAACCTGCCACCCAGGAAGCAAGCAACGAGATCATGTTTTCAATAAAATATAAAGCTCCTAGTAATTACTCCAATTGGGATATTGGAGCCTCTTTGTATAACAATGTAAAACCCACCAAGGACTTATGGGATTCATATGAAGCAGGTGATAAGCGCAGGGATGCTACAATAGCCTTAAACGGGAAATATACATGGCCGGGAGGGCAGCAAATCACTTTGCCAACAACTTATGCATTTTTGGTAAAAGCCGCAAGACCAGTATTAACTCCTGCATCAATTTGGACAGGGTCAGAACAGAGTGACCAAGACGCAGTGATCATACGTTACGGCGAAGTATTGTTACTTAAAGCTGAAGTTGCCAATGAATTGGGAAAACCTATCAGTGAAATAGTAAACTATATCAACACTGTTCGTACACGTTCAGGTTTGGGGGCATTGTTAATGTCATTGTCTCAGGCACAGCTTCGCACTGCAATTCGTAACGAACGTCGTGTAGAATGTTGTTTCGAATTTATGCGCTGGTATGACCTTAAACGGTGGGGAATTTTAAATAGCAGACTTAATGGATTTAATCCAGACCCTATTGTTAATCCAGGCAGGTCAATAATCTATCCGGAAAGACAGTTTTATCTTCCGCTCCCACAATATGAAATTGATATCTCAAACGGAATTTTAATTCAAAATCCAGCTTATAATTAAGGTTATAAAACGTTAACGAAAATAAATTGCCTATGATGGTATTGTAAAAAAAGACAGGGAGGTATTTACGCTACCTGCCCTGTCGAAATGCAGAAATAATCTTTAGTGAGTATTAATTCTACAAAACAAAATTATGAAAAAAAAATTGAACCAATGTTTAGTAAAGAAGAATGGCCTAAATAAACTAATCAATGTGATTCGCCTCAGCATTTTCATCCAGTTCTTCTCTTTATCACAGGCATTTGCAGTGGGCTCTTTTTCACAGCCGACCAAACTGAGTCTGGATATGAGAAATACCGGAATAGAAGATGTGAATAACGGCAGTTTGATAGCCGTAGAAAACGAATATATCAGCCAACAGCAAAAATCCATTTCAGGGAAGGTGACCGATGCTTCCGGAGCGACATTACCTGGAGTTTCGGTAGTCGTAAAAGGGACTACTTCAGGTGTAATTACTAATATGGAAGGTAAGTTTTCCTTATCAAATATTCCTGATAATGCCACTTTACAGTTTTCGTTTGTAGGGATGAAGGGTCAGGAGATTGTTATTGCAGGTAAAACAACTATAAATGTTACACTTTCAGACGATGCAATAGGTATTGAAGAGGTAGTTGCTATCGGATATGGAACCATGAAAAAATCAGACCTTGCCGGTGCTGTGGCATCTGTAAAAGGTGATGATTTAGGTAACACACAGGCAAATACAATTGTTCAAACATTACAAGGGAGAATATCTGGTGTTGATATTAAGTCTGCTTCTAATGCACCAGGTGGAGACGTTAGGATCAGAATAAGGGGATCAAATTCGATTAATGCATCCAGTGAACCACTATATGTTATTGATGGTTTTCCAATAGATAATAATAATACTGCACCTCAGGGAGCAGGTAATAATGCGTTTTCACCAAGTCCGCTTTCCTCTATCAGCCCCAATGAAATCGAATCAGTTGAAATATTGAAAGATGCTTCTGCAACTGCTATTTATGGATCCAGGGGAGCCAATGGAGTAGTTCTGATCACTACTAAGAATGGAAAGGCTGGAAAAGTAAAGGTAGATTTTGATTATTCTTTAAATGTTGCTTCAGTAAGAAAAAAACTTGAGCTATGTAACGCAGAGGAATTGGCCACATTAACAAATGAGTGGGCTAAAAATAATGGACTTCCTCTTATTTATGATGGTGTTAATAAGCCCCTTCCAAAAACACTTGGACAAGGTACCGACTGGCAGAATGCCATTTTTAGAACCGCACTTACTCAAAATTATAATCTTTCAGTTTCAGG
This sequence comes from uncultured Bacteroidia bacterium, assembly GCA_903902325.1. GTDB lineage: Bacteria > Bacteroidota > Bacteroidia > Bacteroidales > Prolixibacteraceae > CAINVV01. The sequence continues at coordinate 11,258 of CAIUUO010000053.1, read as the reverse complement.
TGGAACTGAAAAGACTAAATACCTGATTGCTGGTAGTTATTTGGATCAAGATGGGATCATCATAGAATCCAATTTCAAACGTTATGGATTAAGATTTAACTTAGATCAAAAGATCAGTGACAGAATAAAAATAGGTGTAAATATGAATGCCAACCGCACGATAAATGATGCGGTGCCTTCCGATGGTACAGGTTATCAGAATGATTCACCACTATGGAATGCCTTGGCAACGACTCCGGTAATACCTATAATGGATGCAAATGGCAATTACGTTCATAATTATTCCGAAGCGAATAAAATTCTCGAAAATCCAGTATCAATTGCAAAAACACGAACTGATATTACCTATACAAATCGTATTTTATCCAGTGCATTTGCCGATATTACTATCTTGAACGGACTTACGTTTCGTGCAAATTTTGGTGCGGATTTAATAAATTCAAAGCGAAATGTATATATTCCGAATACGGCACAAATTCAGGCCTTACCAAATTTGGGCGTTGCATCGATTGGAACAGTTCAGAGCTTAACCTGGTTATCGGAATATACCTTAAATTACAAAAAAGATCTGGGGATTGGTCATCGGTTTTCGGCTATGGTAGGATACACAGCTCAAGGTACCAACATTGAGAGTGTATTTAGTGAGACAGATGACTTCTTTAGTAATAAATTCGAATACAATAATTTAAGTGTCGGTGCAAATCCCAGACCATCAGCAAGTAGTACCATTGAAAATGGTTTGTTGTCTTATATAGGAAGACTCAATTATGCATTTAAGGATAAATACCTATTTACTGGAACCATAAGGCAAGATGGATCATCGAAATTTGGAGAGAATAATAAATGGGGGACATTTCCTTCAGCAGCTCTTGCTTGGAGGGTGAGCCAGGAAAATTTTCTTAAAAACTCCAAAATAATAAGTGATTTGAAATTTAGAAGCAGTTACGGATTAACCGGGAATCAAAACATCGGTTCTTATTCATCTTTGGCACTTTATAATACCTCTCGAATAGTTTTGGGGGGATTGCCTATTGTAGGCCTTGTTCCGGGACGAATACCTAATCCTGCACTGAAATGGGAAAAAACAGCTCAATTAAATGTAGGTGTTGATGCAGCATTTTGGGAAGGAAAAATAAATTTTTCTGCCGATTATTATTCCAAAAAAACAAAAGACCTTTTATTGGATGTTACGATCCCGAGCCAATCAGGATATGTTAGTTCTGTTCAGAACATAGGAGAAGTGGAAAACAAAGGGATAGAATTCAGCATAGGGGTTAACAATTCTTTCGGCGAAATAAAATGGAATTCTACCTTTAATATTTCATTCAATAGAAACAAATTGGTTTCGCTTCCTGAAGGGACAGATCGGTTGCTTTTCGCTATCGGAAGAGGTGAATCTGCTGTAGGAGGACAATCTATTGCCATTCCTGGCAAACCTCTTGGGCTATTCTATGGATATCATTTTTTAGGAATCTGGCAGACCAATGAAGAGATAATTGCTGCCGGCAATATTGTAGGAGGAGTAAACCGGCCTGGCCTGCCAAAATATGAAGACTTGAACGGGAACGGATTTAGGCAAGATGATGCAGACCGCAAAATAATTGGCGATCCTAATCCTGATTTTATCTATGGTTTTTCAAATGATTTATCCTGGAAAAATTTCAAACTGTCAATATTTATTAACGGCAGCTATGGGAATAAGATTGCAAATTTAAATCGAATTGGCTTATTGACATCTCCTCAAAAGAAAAATGTTTTGCAAATATATTATGATCAAAGATGGACTGGCCCGGGCACTAGCAATACGATCGAAGCTCCTTTAATCAATGCCGGAGAGTGGAAAAATTTTAGTGACAGGGATATAGAAGACGGATCATATTTAAGAGTTAAAACCATCAGCCTTTCATATATTTTACCTTTAAAGTTTTTTGGTGTAGACTGGATAAATAGCGCACAGATATATTTTGCAGGAGAGAATCTTATCACCCTTACAAAATATTCGGGTTTTGATCCTGAGGTTGATCTCTACTCATCAAGCAATGTAAGCCTTGGAGTTGATAATGGCGCATATCCTGCCTCCAAAAGTATTCGGTTTGGCGTGAAACTTGGTTTTTAAATTAACTTTAAGATTAACGATTATGAAAAATATATTCAAATACAGTTTGCTCTTTGTGCCATTAATGTTTGTCATTTCATGCCAAAGTATTTTGGAAGAGAATCCTCCCAGTTCCATAAGTATATCAAGCTTTTACAAGTCTGAAAGTGATGCTTTGATAGGACTATATGGCGCTTACAGTAATATTTATGATATTTCAGGAACTTCATACCTAAATTACTCGGAATTGAATGCCGATGATCTGGTAATTTCGCCCATTGTTTCAGACTCATTTTCTTGGGATAATTTTACCTACAGCAGCAATGTAGCAGTTGATCTATGGTCAAGCTGTTTTTCAGGGATTAACAAAGCAAATGAAGTAATTTTTTATACAGAAAAGCTAGATTTTGCTAATAAGGCTGCTATCATTTCTGAGGCCAAAGCATTGAGAGCCTATTACTATTTTCAATTGGTTCAAGTTATGGGAGGAGTCCCACTCTATGAAACTCCTACCATTGGTTTTGAAGCCATCTATGCCTCCAGGGCAACAGCAGATGAAGTATATAATATGATTTTCCGTGATTTGAAGGATGCAGCGACCAAACTCAACTCAAAAAGCACCCCAGGAAGGATTAATTCGGATATTGCAAATGCTTTATTGGCTAGGATCTACCTGTATAGAGGAGATTATCAAAATGCTTTGACCTTTGCCAAAAATGTAATTAGTTCAGGAAGGTATAGTCTTTTTGCAGATTATGCTGCAATTTTCAAATCGGCAAACAATAATGGAATTGAACACATTTTTCAGGCGCAATATTTAGCTGGTGAAAGAAATAACAGTGTGCCTGGCAATTTTGGTCCCCGATCACAGGCATCGATTTATAAGACTTCTTTTTGGGCTAAGACAGATCTTCCGGGTTCTTTCGCCCCTTCGTCAGAGTTTATTGCACAAAATCCGGTATCATACCGTAGATCCGCAACAATTGCTGATCGATATCAACATATTGACGGAATAACAGGTACGCTTACAATGCAGCAAGTTTACGGAGGCAAATTCCCATATTACGTCTGCAAATTTGATGACAGGAAAGCTGAGTTACTGTCTGGAGAGAATTTTACAATTATCAGATATGCTGATATATTGTTAATTGCTGCGGAGTCATTAAACGAAGTTGATCCTACTAATATTGAAAAATACATTTGGATTAATAAAATACGACAAAGAGCCAGAAATGGCGTTGCAACTGATCTACCCGATTTATTAAGCTTGTCGCAAGATCAATTCAGAACAGCCGTATTGGAAGAACGAAGGTTTGAATTGGCATTTGAAGGGCAAAGGGCCTGGGATCTGAAAAGAAGAGGATTGTTTTTGCAAAAAATAAGAGCTCAGGGAAAAACCGTTCAAGATTACATGTTGCTTTTCCCCATACCCGATACCCAGGTTAAGCTGAACAAAAACTTGGTTCAAAACACGGGCTGGTAAAATATGAATACCAGATAGTTATGTTGACGGATTTTTTTCAGGAAGAAATAATGATTAAATATCACAATTCTGGATGAATTCTATTGTTTCTTCAGAAAAAATCCGTCAATAGTATTCTACATAGTTTTTATTTATTTCCAAAAAAAGATGATATGAAATTTATGCTTACAGTTTTTTTATCCAGTCTTATGTGCTTTAACTGTTTATCGCAATCTAATACAGACAAGATGACATGGTGGAAGGATGCAAAATTTGGAATGTTTATTCATTGGGGGGTCTATTCTGTACCTGCCGGAATTTATAAGAGCCAAGAAGTAAAAGGGATTGGAGAGTGGATCATGAATAAAGGGAAAATACCCGTAACAGAATACAAAGCTTATTCAAAGCAATTCAACCCGATTAAATATGATCCCGGTTCCTGGGTGAAGCTGGCAGAACAAGCAGGAGCGAAATACCTGGTTATTACTTCAAAGCACCACGACGGATTTGCTTTGTTTGATTCAAAGGTAACCAATTGGAATGTAGTAAATGCTACGCCTTATGGGAAAGACTTACTTAAACCGCTTGCTGATGCATGTCACAAAGAAGGTATTCGCCTGGGATTTTATTATTCTCAGGCCCAGGACTGGAACCATCCCGGTGGGGCAGCAAGTGGTGGGCATTGGGATAATGCACAAGACGGTTCAATGGATGACTACATTGAGAAGATTGCTGTCCCACAGGTTAAAGAAATCCTTTCAAATTATGGTCAGGTGGACATTCTGTGGTGGGATACGCCATACGACATGACTAATGAAAGAGCAAAAAAATTTGAATCTGTAATTAGTAAGTATCCTAATTTGATAACCAACAACCGCTTGGGTGGAGGTTATGAAGGAGACACTGAAACCCCTGAACAATTTGTCCCGGCAACAGGTTTCCCCGGTAGGAACTGGGAAACCTGCATGACTATGAATGACACATGGGGATTTAAATCAACCGATCATAACTGGAAATCTTCAGAAGTAATCATCCAAACTTTAATTGATATCGTAAGCAAAGGGGGAAACTACCTGTTGAATGTTGGCCCAACATCTGAAGGGCTTATCCCTGAACCGAGCATTGAACGCATGAAAGTTATCGGCCAATGGATGAAAACCAATGGTGAAGCAATATATGGCACCACTGCTAGCCCGTTCCCTTATCTTTCCTGGGGCCGGTGTACCCAAATAGAAAATAAATTATATCTGCATGTTTTTAATTGGCCAAAGAATGGTCAGTTGTCAGTTCCAATACAAAACAAGGTGAAAGAAGCCTATCTTCTTGCCAATCAAAAAACGAAATTTAAAGTTGATAAGTACGAAGATAAAAATGTCCTTCACTTGAGAGGGGTGGCTCCCGATAAAGTGGCGTCAGTCATTGTTCTTGAAATTGAGGGAAAGCCTGAAATCCTGCCTTTGCCGGCAAATGGAAAATCCTCAAAGGCAAGTAGCACCAAAGAGGGTACTTCAGTTGCCAGTCTGTTTGATGGTGACCCCAAAAATAAATGGCAACCTTCGGATCAGGATAAAGAGAGATGGGCAGAAGTTGATTTGGGGGAAAATTTAGCAATTGGCGCTTGTTCTTTGGTGGAACCATGGGATCCATGGGACAACAAAGGACAGAAAATTGATATCCAATACAAAGAGGGAAACAATTGGATTACTGCTGTTGAATTTACAACAAAAGGGACAGGACATACCCAGTCGTTCAACCCATTAAAATCCAGGTATTTCAGACTTAGAATACTTGAATCAAAGGAACCAGCATTAAATGAATGGATACTTTTTAGGGCAGAATAATTTTTTTTTATCCTTTATATGCATCTGGTATGAGAAATATGATTTTTGGATTAGCCATGGTTGGGTCATTCTCGGCAGTGGCTCAAAGTAAGCCAAATATAATCTTGTTGATGGCAGATGATCTTGGTTGGGCAGATACGGGCTTTAACGGAAACAAAATCATAAAAACCCCAAACCTTGATAAAATGGCCAAAGAGGGGGTTCGGTTTAATCGTTTTTATTCTGCATCGGCCGAATGTTCTCCAACAAGGGCCAGTGTACTTACCGGACGGAATCCTTTTCGGATAGGAGTGTATGAGGCAAATTCAGGAATTCTTCGCCCGGAAGAGATAACTTTGCCTGAATTATTAAAGGGTGAAGGGTACACAACCGGCCTTTTTGGCAAATGGCATTTGGGAACATTGACCCATAAGGAGAAAGATGCGAATCGTGGGAAACCAGGTAATTTAAAAGAATTTAACCCGCCGATAATGCATGGATACGATTGTGCATTCGTCACAGAATCAAAAGTACCTACTTATGATCCAATGAAGAAACCGCGAGACCGTTTTGATAAAGAGGGATGGGATTATTTAAAAGAAAATGAACCTTTCGAGCCATTTGGCACAGCCTATTGGGATATCAATGGGAACAAAGTAACCGACAACCTGGATGGGGACGATAGTAGGGTAATTATGGATCGGGCCATTCCATTTGTAGAGCAAGCAATTATGAACTCGACTCCATTTTTAGCTGTTATTTGGTTTCATTCACCTCATATGCCCTGCGTGGCCGGTCCTAAATATCAGGAAATGTATAAAGGCCAGGATTCCAAGATGCGAAACTATGCAGGCAGTATAACGGCACTGGACGAACAAGTCGGCCGATTAAGGGAAATTCTGAAAGACAGGGGAGTTGATTCAAATACTATGATCTGGTTCTGCAGTGACAATGGACCTGAAGATGGAAGCCCCGGAAGTGCAGGAATATTTCGGGAAAGAAAACACTCGTTGCATGAAGGTGGAGTTCGCGTGCCAGGATTATTGGTTTGGCCCCAGAAAATAACTCATCCATATGTTACAGATATGCCTTGTGTTACCTCGGATTATTTACCAACAATTATGGAGGTCTTAAAAATTAAGAAAAGTAAAGTATCCAATCAGTTAGATGGGATTAGCCTACTACCCTTGTTGGAAGGGAGGATGTCGGCACGACCAAAGCCGATTGGATTTTGCTTTCCGGGTCAGGTGAGTTATTGCAATAATCAGTATAAGCTTTATGCGCGGGATGGAGTATATGAATTGTATGATATTCTGAAAGATCCGGAAGAGAAAAAGGATATCCAACTTGAAAAATCCTATATATTTAAACATTTTAAAAAAAATATTAACCAATTTGTCTTGTCCTGCAAGTTAAGTTTTGAAGGGAAAGAAAACGAAAAGGCTTCATATGAGAGACTAAACCAGAAGTGGATTGATCCTACTTTACCAAAACCCAGGCAGATTAAGACTTCAGAATAAAAAAATACGAATAAATCAACTCCCAATAGGAATATACATGAAACACTCCATCGTACCATTATCTGCACTTATGTTTTTTGGAACAACTGTGATCAGCAACATTGGTAAAGCTTCAACAGAAGTAAAGAAAATGCCCAATATCCTTTTCCTGTTTGCAGATGACCAGAGGGCCGATGCCATCGGATGTTCAGGAAACACTTATATAAAAACGCCCAATATTGATATGTTGGCAGTTAATGGAGTGCGCTTCAGTAATTGTTTTGTAATGGGAGGCCACCATGGAGCAATTTGTGCACCTAGCCGGGCCATGCTTATGAGCGGAAAAAGTCTTTTTCATGTCTATGACGTACTTGACGGAGTGCCTACCATGCCCATGTATTTGGCTCGCTATGGCTACGAAACCTTCGGAACCGGTAAATGGCACAATGGGGCAAAGAGTTTTGAAGCTTCCTTTCAGAAAGGCGAAAATGTTTTTCTTGGGGGTATGGCCGACCATTACAATGTGCCATGCCGTAGTCTTGGGAGCGATAGAAAACTAAGCGCACCTGTAACAAAGGGTTATTCCACCGATCTGTTCGCCAACGCTGCGATTGGTTATCTGAACAGTTATGCCAAAGGGACACGCGAAAAACCTTTCTTTTGTTATGTGGCCTTTACTGCCCCACATGATCCTCGTTCTCCACGGAAAGACTACATAGGAATGTATCCGGATGGCTCAATTCCCTTGCCGGGAAACTTTAAGGCATTGCATCCTTTCAAATTTGATGACTTAAATATCAGGGACGAAACCCTTGCCCCATGGCCCCGAACTCCGGAAATTGTACAACAATCCCTCTCTGATTATTATGCACTGATTAGTCATCTTGACAATCGGATAGGAGATATAATTGAGACCTTGAAAAAGCAAGGATTGTATGAAAATACAATCATCATTTATGCTGCCGACAATGGTCTGGCAATAGGAAGTCATGGGTTAATGGGTAAGCAGGACCTATACGAGCACAGCATGAAAGTCCCTTTGATCATTTGCGGACCAGGAATCCCCAAAAAGGAAGTCAGGGAGGCACTGGTTTACCTCTACGATCTCTTTCCAACTCTGGTCAACTTATGTGATTTGCCTGCTCCCGATGGTGTGGACGGTAAGAATTTTGTTCCGGTTATTCAGGGCAAAGAAAAGAACATCCGCAGTTCGCTCTATACGGCCTATCGAAATACTGCAAGGGCAGTGCGAACCGATGAATGGAAATTGATAAGGTATCCACAACAGAATTTTACGCAGCTGTTTAATTTAAAGAACGACCCACTTGAAATTAGTAACCTGGCGTCACTTCCAGAGAATAAGCAGAAGGTTGATGAATTATTGATATTATTTAACGAATGGCATACCTTAACTAATGATACTGCAACAATGGACCCGAAAACGATATTGCCGCTAGAATACGACTACAAGACACTAAAACAGGTACCTGATAATTTGCAACCGGAGTATATCCTGAAGAAGTATTTTAAAGGAGTTGATTTGGAACACATTAATAAATCCGAGCACTAAACTACTTTTCTCCTGAAAAGCCCGAAAAATTGCAAACATTGAAAAATTTAGTTTTCCAGAAGTCTTTGTCTGAGATTTCTGCTTGAACAATTGCCTCGCAAATAAATAGTTATAAGTATCTAAGATCAAAATCTGTATAATTGTTAAAAAGGTGGATATAATTCTGAAAACTATACTTGCACTTATGACGGGCTTCTTTGGGTCCTATTACATTGCAGATGTCGTGAAAAACAAAAATATGCTTTCCAGCAAATCCTGGTATCCAGTATTGGGCACCGGATTCGTAACCAATTTTTTCGACACATTAGGAATTGGAAGCTTTGCGTTTCAGACCGCCATTTTCAAACTTTTTAAACTTGTCGATGACAGGTTGATTCCTGGCACAATGAATGTTGGCAATACAATTCCCACCGTCGTACAGGCTTTTATTTTTATGACAGTTGTTAAAGTTGATTCGCTGACGCTTGTCTCTATGTCTGCTTCTGCTCCAATGGGAGCATTGTTAGGGGCAGGTATCGTAGCAAAGATGTCACGTCGCAAGATTCAGTTAGGATTGGGTTTCGGCCTAATGGCGGTGGCTTTCATAATGATAGCTGGACTTTTTAAGCTTATGCCAGCTGGAGGTGTAGCAATTGGTTTGACTGGATGGAAACTGGCTCTTATTGTAGTTCTAAGCTTCATATTTGGTGCCCTTCAATCTATTGGAGTTGGGTTTTACGCCCCTTGTATGGCGATGGTTTACATTCTTGGTTTGCATCCGCAGACTGCTTTCCCGATTATGATGACTGTTACTGCAATGCTAATGGCAGCAGGTGGGGCAAAGTTCGTCAAAGAAAATGCCTATGATCGAAAAACCGCTATTTCACTGACAATTGCTGGCATAGCCGGTGTGTTTTTGGCTGCTTTTGTTATTAAATCTTTACCTTTGATCGTGCTGAAATGGGTAGTCTGTATTGTTGTAATGTATTCTTCCATCTCGATGTTTATATCAGCAAAGCGGAAAGACTCTCAGCCATCTTTTCATAAAATAAACAAATAATTCATTCGGTCTAAGCTCAAATACAACACTTTACTAAACACAAAATTATGTTTTCAAAAGAAACTTACAAGGAACGCCGAAGGAAACTATTAAAATCAGTAGATAAAGGACTTATCCTCCTTTTGGGGAATGATGAAAGCCCTATGAATTACGCCGATAATGGGTATCATTTCAGGCAAGATAGTACCTTTCTGTATTTCTTTGGGTTGAACAAGCCATTTCTTGCAGGAATTCTGGATTGTGATTCAGGTGAAGTCTCGATATTTGGAAACGAACTTACAGTTGAAGATTTTGTATGGATGGGTCCTCAGCCCTCAATAGCAGCGCAAGGGTTACAGGTTGGTATTACGAAATCCGGGAATATTGCTTCATTAGTGACTTTTTTGAAGGAGGCATTGTCCCTTGGAAGGGAAATTCATTTTCTTCCACCATATCGACCCGAAAATAAGATTAAATTATTTGAGTGGCTTAATATACTTCCCAATGAAAGTATGGCTAAAGCATCTGTTGAGCTCATTATGGGCGTTGTAAACCAACGTAATTACAAATCAGCGGAGGAGGTATCTGAAATTCATATAGCTTGCGACATAAGTGTTGAGATTCATAAAATGGCCATGAGAATGGCAAAACCAGGCGTCTGCGAAGCACACATAGCGGCCACCGTTGAACAAATTGCTTTAGCTGCAGGAGGACATGTTTCATTCCCGGTTATTGCAACAATAAACGGACAAACTCTTCATAATCATTATCATGGAAATTTTTTAAAAGATGGCGAAATGTTCCTTCTCGATGCCGGGGCTGAAACATCAATGGGATATGCTGGGGATCTGTCTAGTACTGTACCGGTGAATGGAAAATTCTCTTCATGGCAAAAAGATATTTATTCTATCTGTCTCGATAGCCACAATACTGCAATTTCCATGTTGAAACCTGGTATTCCTTTTAAAGAAGTACATTTTGAATCGGCAAGGGTTATTATTCGTGGTTTGAAAGACATTGGACTGATGAGAGGTAGTGTTGATGATGCACTGACAAATGGTGCGCATGCATTGTTTTTCCCTTGCGGATTAGGACATATGATGGGTCTGGATGCGCATGACATGGAAGATCTTGGCGAAGTTTATGTTGGCTATGAAGCAGAAGTCAAGAGTACTCAATTTGGATTGAAATCTCTGCGTCTTGCACGTAAGCTGGAACCAGGGTTTGTTATTACGATTGAACCAGGTATATATTTTATTCCGGAACTCATTGATCAATGGAACGCAGAAAATCATAATGGAGATTATATTAATTTCGACAAAGTTATACAGTATAAAAAGTTTGGTGGGCTCAGGAATGAAGAAAATTTTCTGATAACGGATACTGGATCTGAATTACTTGGAAGGCCAAAGCCTAAAAGCATTTCTGATGTTGAAGCTGAATGGCAATTGTAAAAGATCGCTACTAATTGAATCCGCCCCAATATTAGTTATTTGTATTAGCTACGACTTAATCTGACAGTCAGGGAACCATAATTCATTTAAAATTAAACGAACTTTTTAACTCTATATTCCATCGCAATAACTTCACAAATACCCTAAATCGTCATATAAACCAACAGAATTTGAATGTCCCATCATTTGGCCTGTTTAATCAAAGTATTCACCTTAATGTAAATACCCGAAATTTTTGTCCAAAAATGAAATGTTTCAGTAGGGTTACAGTAGCAAATAAAAAAGCTTCGATAAATAACTGTTCAACAGCGTTTTATCGAAGCTTCTTAGTACCCGGTGC
>CAIUUO010000052.1 GCA_903902325.1 uncultured Bacteroidia bacterium | reverse complement strand
GACATGCTTGTCCGGCTTTACAATGACAATCCCAACCAAAAGGAAATAGACAGAATTGTGGAAATGCTGAGAGATGGTGGCGTGATCATTTTCCCGACCGACACTATTTACGGCATCGGTTGCGATATAACCAAATCAAAAGCCGTAGAAAGGGTTGCCAGAATAAAAAATGTAAAACCTGACAAAGCTGATTTTTCCTTCATTTTGTATGATTTAAGCCAGATTTCAGACTATTGCAGACCATTCTCCAATGCAATTTTCAAGTTACTGAAAAAAAATCTGCCTGGACCATTTACTTTTTTGCTTCAGGCAAATTCAAATGTTCCTAAACTATTCAAAAACTCCAAAAAAAATATTGGGATTCGTATTCCTGATAACAACATACTCAGAACTATTGTCAAGGAACTGGGCAATCCGGTCTTGTCTACATCGGTTCATCACGACGATGTCGTTCTTGAGTACATTACTGATCCCGAACTGATAGAGGAAAAATATGGCCACCTCGTTGATCTTGTAATTGATGGCGGATTTGGAGACAACCATCCCTCTACCATTGTGGATTGTACTTCTGGTGAAGCTGAAATTCTCAGGCAAGGTAAAGGTATTCTACTTGAATAACGCGGCTATTCAGCCTGATTAAAATAACAACAGACCATTTCGCTTGGATTGCCTGGTTTCGAAGACTCCATTGTAAGCTTGACTGCCTGATCAACAGTCAGGAATTTACGCTCTGGATACATGCAATGAAAAGTATCCAAATTGCACATTTTTTCACAAAGAATGATTTTAGATTTTGTGATAAGTTGATTAGCTTCTTCAGAAAGATTAAGATTCCTCAGCCAAATTACTTCTGCTGAAGGAAACAATGTTCCATCTTTTGAATCTTTTTGGTCGGATGGCTGAACATAAATTCTAATCCCTTTAAAAAAAATAAAATCACGGAAGGCACAAATATTCTTTCCATTGAATCGCAACGAATCAGTGAGACAGAACATCTCAACATTTCTGATCCTCCTTTCTCCAAAATAGGGTTTCATAAAGTATCCAATTTTTTCTACAGTATTACCGCAGCGATCATAAATAACTATTGCATTCCGGCCGCTGGTAAGAGCCAATGCCCGAGTCCCCGGAATATTAAAAAAAACGACCTCTGCTCTCGACTGTCGGTAAAATAAAGCAACGCCTGATGATATTGCCAGGACAATAGCCAAAACTAGAACAGTTTGTATGAGCATTATTCTTTTTGATTTTATATAATAGACTAAACAAATTCCGATCAGAAGGATAACACCTAGTTGAAAGTAGGAAGGATACAGTCCTCTTAGTATGGAATGTGGTAACTTTTCAACCGAATTTACGGTCAGGAGTACCAAATCGGTACACAGATTGAGTACAAAAGCAACCAAAGTAGCCAAAAAACCAGAAATGAATGAGAGAAAGACAACCACGAAAGAAAGATAAAGAATCAAAGTAACCAATGGAATAACTATCATATTGGCAAGCAGAAAATATACAGGAAACTGATGAAAAAAAAGCAGCGTAAAAGGAATTGTTCCCATTTGTGCGGCAAGGGTAACTGATATCAGCAACCATATTTTATCTGGCAACCTCCTTCCAAATTCGATTTGTTTATATATGTGAGGCTGAATAACTACAATTGACAATACTGCAGCATAGGAAAGTTGAAACCCAGCGTCCCTGATAATTTCGGGATTCAATGCAATAAGCAAAAAGGCTGATACTGCCAGCGAATTAAATATTCCGGAACTTCTTTTCAGTGTAGTGCCCAATAAAACAAAAGAGAACATCATGGCAGCTCTCAGTATAGAAGGAGACATCCCCGTTATCAAAGTATAACTCCATATTCCTGAGAGCATTATAAAAGAGTGGAGAAAATAGCCAAATCGTCTTGATTTCAGAAATCGAAACAGAAAATCGAGGATAACATAGATTAATCCAACATTCATCCCAGAAACAGCGAGTACATGAATAACACCGGTATTTGTGAAAGATTGAATGGTTTCTTTGTCAACTTCCTCCCTCGCACCAAAAGAAATGGAACCAATCAAATGTACGTTTTCACTACTTATACCGGAATGACTCAAACAATCCACAAATTTTTTCCTCACTATCAGCGCATTACGAAATATATTAGGTTGTTTCGCTTTGTTTATCAGGCAGTATTGGCTTTCTTTCAAAAAAATTCTGTAACCTATTCCTCTGCTTTTCAAATATCGACAATAATCAAATTCGAAGGGATTTCCATCGTTTTTCAGCAATTCAGGAGAACCTTCAAAACTAAAAACATCACCTGGCTTTGCATTCTTTACCAACGAGGATTTGGGCAGATATACCAGAATCCTTGGTTCCTGGTTGACAAATTGCCCCACCAACCGGAATGTTTTCTCTTTTTCTTCAGGATATTCATCAACAACCACAAAATATTGCTGCTTAGGAAGTACTGGAAAAATAATCGCATTCTTTCTCACACGTTCCTGACCGAAAATGAATAATAAGAGAAAAAGAAATACACCCCACAGTGGCTGACTGTAAAAATTTCCCTTTCTGAAAATCATCAGAATGAGCCAAATAACTTCAAAAAGAATCAGGATTGTGTATGGGTGAGAAAGGCTGCTGATCAACGGCATACTCACTCCAAGGCAAAGCGGAATGACAAAACGTATAAATGGGGCACTTGTCAATATTGAACCGGAATGATCCATGTGAAGTTTTATTCACATTAAGTTACGGCATTTCGACAAGAAAAAGAAAATTTTCAGATCACAATTGAAGGATTGGTTTCTTCATTATTTGCCCCAAACTCCACAATTATATCTTTGGGATTTTAATCCGGTAAGTAGCTGTCGTAATTCCTTTTGAAATATCGGTGAGTTTCCTTTTCAATAATCGCTTTTTCAAAGGAGAACAATGATCAGTAAACATGATTCCATCAAGATGATCATACTCATGTTGCAAAACTCTGGCAGTGTAGCCTGTAAAAACTTCGTTATGTGCCGTTCCTTCCGGATCAAGGTATTGAATCCTTATGTGGTTCTTACGAAATACCTCTTCATGTATTCCAGGTATGCTAAGGCAACCCTCCTCCATCAATTCTTCGTCTCCATTCCGTTCAATAATCTTAGCATTGATAAAAACCCTCCTAAATCCAACAAGAGAAGGTTCATCTTTTCCCAAAGGGGATAAATCTACAACAAATAGCCGGATGAGCAGACCAATTTGCGGTGCTGCCAGACCAACTCCTTCTGCATTGTACATCGTTTCAAACATATTCTCAATCAACTCAGGCAGCCCTTGATAACTGAGGTCTATATTTGCGGTTACCTTTCTCAAAACAGGATCTCCATAAACCGTGATAGGCAATATCATATTCTATATATACTTTTTTTGTTCAAGGTAAGATTGGAGAAGAATTGTAGCACTAACTCCGTCGATTGTACCTTTGTCACGACGTTGCATTTTTCGCAAGCCGGCATCAATCATTGATTGAAATGCCATTTTTGAACTGAACCGTTCATCCACTTGTTTAATCTCAACGGTGTATTTTTGTTGAAATTTTTGGACAAATGGATTGATGTATCGAAGTGCCTCAGAAGGCTGGTTGTTCAGTTGAACTGGATATCCAACCAATACAAGATCAACGGATTCCTTCGAAAAATACTCATCAAGAAACAGCCAGATAAGATTTGCATCCACTGTTTCAAGACGGTTGGCAATAAGTTGCAACGGATCAGTAACAGCTACTCCTACCCTTTTTTTACCATAATCGATGGACATGATCCTTCCCATACCTTCATTCAATTTTCGTTACAAAGATAATGGTTTACAAAATCTTAAAAAAATTGGTCCCGGAACTTGTAATTACAAACAGAAACTTAATACAAATTAAGATACATTTAACACAAGGAAACGTTTTGCGTGTAATATGTTTCCGATATTTGCCCAGTTAATTTTAATAATGGAAATCAAAAAAATGGAAAAGTCTGACGCGCAAAATGAGCGATTTCTCGAATGGGTTGAACCGATCAAGGATTTGTTCTATGCATACGGTTTAAAAAATCTTAGCATGGATGAGTTGAGCAGCAGGCTGGGTATTTCAAAAAAAACGCTTTATACCTTTGTGAGGAACAAGGAAGAACTTATAGAGAAGGTATTTTTACATGAAGAATCCAAAGTACTTAAATTAAAAGAAATTGTTGATAAAGAACAAATTAACGCTATCGAAAAATTATTAAGAATCAGCCAGATGGTTCATGGAGAAATGAAACGTATCAATCCTATGATTAGGTTCGAAATGGAAAAGTATTATCGTCAAACCTTCGATAAGTATGTGGAAAATAAGCGCAAATACATTTTTGAAGGAATGAAGATCAATATCCGTCAGGGTATAGAAGAGAAAATCTATCGGGATGATATCAACATCGATCTGGTTGCAACAATTTACCTGAACAGTTTTGTAGAACTTCACAATTCAGATATCTGTAAAATATTGGATATCAATTTTATTCAACTGTTTGAGGTAATGTTTGAAAACCACATCAGAGCCATTTCAACGGCCACAGGACTAGCCTATTTTGAGTCAAGGAAAAATGAAATCATTGAATATATTAAAAACAATTAAAAATAGTAATTATGTCATTCCCTAAACGTTATCTGATTTTGATAACAATTCTACTAATTCTGTATGGTAACTTTACTAGTGTTGGACAGGATTCTCTGCGTCTCTCCTTGCAGGATGCACGCCGTATTGCCATGGAAAACAATACAAATATCAGGAATTCGGCACTTGATATGGAGATTGCCAACAAGAAAATATGGGAAGTCACGGCCATGGGCCTCCCGCATGTTGATTCCAAGGCAAGCTATCAGTACCTTCCCAGTGTACCATCATTGCCTCCAGGCACCATGGGACCTGGTACCCCAGCCATTTCACTGGGTGTAACAAACAACATAACATTTGATGTGACTGCTTCACAACTTATTTTCAATGGCTCCTATCTGGTTGGATTGAAAGCTAGCAAGACACTTTTTCAACAATCCAATGAAAGCAATGAAAAAGTCATTCAGGATGTAAATGAATCTGTCATCAATACTTATTTCCTGATACTTGTTGGAGAAGAGAGCATAAAAAATCTGCAACTTAACCTTGAAAATGTTCAAAAAACAGCCTCTGAAATCAAGGAAATGAATAAACAGGGTTTTGTCGAAAAAACGGATGTCGATCAGTTGGAACTTACTGCCAACAACCTAATGAATGCGATGAATCAGGTGAAAGGAAACCTGGATGTTGCCAACAGGCTGCTTAAAATCATCCTCGGACTGGATTCAAATGCAAAAGTAAAGCTCACTGATTCCTTGGGTGCCAAATACTCTCTACCTGAAAAGGTTGAATCCCTTATCCACGAAACTTTCATAATCGAGAAAAATATAGATTACAAGTTAATCAAAACAGCCTACGACCTGTCAAAACTTGATTACCAAAATACGGTAATGGCCTATTTGCCAATAATAACTGGGTTTTATCAGCATACTGATAAAACAAATAAACCGGCGTTTGATTTTTCTGTGAAGGATGTACTGGGCATCAACCTAACTCTGCCCATTTTCAGCAGCGGACAGAGAATGGCGCAAGTATCACAGAAAAAGCTTGCAGTTGCCAAAATGGATAACAGCAAAAAACTAGCTTACAACAACTTACTGATGCAGGCGGATCAATACCAGACAGATCTTAAAATTAAATATGAGAAATATGTTATTCAAAGGAAAAGTCTGGAATTGTCTGACGAAATCTATAAACGTACCCTTGAAAAATATACGAATGGTGTTTCAACAAGTACGGATCTAACCACTACCCAAAACCAATATTTAACAAGTCTGACCAATTATTACCAGAGTATTTACGATCTGGCCACCGCGAAGACCAAACTTGAAAAATTGTTCAATATCAATCAGGAAATTATTAAATAACAATCATATGAAAAATAAACTATTTATTCTGGCAATCATTGTCACATTGGTCGCCTGCAACCAAAGCAGCGATAAAAAAGGAGAATTGGAAAAACTAAAAACCGAACGCGAAGTTCTGAATACGAAGATATCCAAACTGGAGACTGAGATTAATCCGAATCAGAAAAAAGACGATAAAGCTGTTCAAGTAAAGATTAAAAATCTGGAAACTACGCCATTTAATCATTTTGTTGAAATTCAAGGAGTTGTTGATGCCGATCAGAATGTTTCCGTAAGTCCTCAGATGGCCGGAGTGGTAACCAATGTCTATGTAAGGGAAGGTTCACAGGTAAAAAAAGGAGATATCCTGGCAACACTTGATGCCCAGGTTCTGAAACAATCTGTTGAAGAGGTCAGAACCCAATTGGATATGGCCACCATTATCTATGAAAAACAGAAAAATCTGTGGGATAAGAAAATTGGCAGTGAAGTACAGTTCCTACAGGTAAAAAGCACCAAAGAATCGCTTGAAAGGCGTATCAAAACTCTACAGGAACAGATATCCATGGCCAATGTAGTGTCACCTATCAGCGGATCAGTTGAAAGTGTCCCCTTGAGAGTCGGCCAGATGGCTTCTCCAGGTTTGCCAACTTCTTCCATTCGGGTAATTAACATGTCATCAGCCAAGATTACCGCCGATATTTCTGAAAATTTTGCTTCAAGGATTAAAAACGGAAACCAGGCATTTATCAAATTCCCTGACCTTGGACAGGAGATTGAAACCAAACTGAGTTTCACAAGCCGATTTATTGATCCGTCAAACCGTACATTCAGAGTTGAATGCAGAATTGCACCCAAAGATTTTGAACTCCGTGCCAACATGATTGCCTATGTGAAAATCAAGGACTATTCCAGCGATGCATCACTGGTACTTCCTGTCAACATCATACAGAGTAACCAGGAAGGCAAATTCGTTTTTGTTGCTTCCAAGGAAGGAGACAAGATAGTAGCCATGCGGAGAAAGGTAACCACCGGAATGGAATATAACGGTGAATCTGAAATTACCTCCGGCATTAACGCTGGTGATCAGGTGATCTCAGCTGGATTCCAGAACCTCAAAGAGGGATCATCTGTCATTTTCTAACCGACAAAAAAAGAAATTATGTCAAAAGATAAATTTTTTATCAAGGAATTTTTCGCAACCAGCTGGGCTGTAGATAACAAGACGAGCATTTATGTACTTGCCTTGATTATTTCGATCCTTGGTTTGCTGAATTACCATCAGATTCCGAAGGAGCAATTCCCGGAAGTGATCATTCCCTATATTATTGTCAATTCTCCCTATCCGGGAACCTCTCCTGTGGATATTGAGAACCTGGTAACAAGACCGATCGAAAAGCAACTCAAATCAATTGCCGATGTGAAGAAAATCACCAGTAACTCTGTGCAGGATTTTTCTTCAATCATCGTAGAATTTTATCCGAATGTTGCTGTTGAAACAGCCAAACAGCGAGTGAGGGACGCTGTGGACAAATCAAAAAAGGATTTGCCCAGCGATTTGCCTGATCAGCCTCAGATAATGGATGTCAATCTGGCTGAATTTCCAATCATGTATGTCAATATCTCAGGGAATTACGACCTCGATAAACTGAAAAAATTCGCGGATATCGTTCAGGATAAGATCGAAGGAGTAAAGGAAATTACCCGTGTAGATATAGTTGGGGCACTGGAAAGAGAAATTCAGATCAATGCTGACATCTTCAAGATGCAGGCTGCCCGGGTTACTTTTGCAGACATAGAGAGCGCAGTTTCTCGTGAGAATTTAACCATTTCAGGAGGTACGCTGACACTAAACGGCACCAAAAATTCTGTTCGCTTAAAAGGACAGTTCGAAACTGTCCAAAATGTACGGGACATCGTTGTTCATGCTTCCGGAGGCGCCTATATCAAGCTGAGTGACATCGCGGAAATAAAGGATGACTTTAAGGAACAAGAAAGCTTTTCACGTCTGGATGGCAAGAATGTCATCACCCTCAATGTCATCAAAAAAGCCGGTACCAACCTGCTTGATGCCTCTGACCAGATCAAGGACATCGTTGCCAGTGTAAAAGGGAAAGAACTGCCTGATGATATTACCATGACCATATCGGGAGATCAGAGTGTCAGAACCCGAAACACGCTGGAAGAACTGAACAATACAATTATCATCGGCTTCATATTGGTAACCATAGTGCTGATGTTCTTCATGGGATTTACGAATGCCTTTTTTGTCGGACTATCCGTACCACTCTCAATGGCCATCGCCTACCTGGTAATTCCAAACATCGGATTTACAATGAACATGATTGTTATGTTTGCATTTATCTTTGCATTGGGAATTGTGGTGGATGATGCCATTGTGGTCATTGAAAATACTCATCGGATGCATAAAAGCCACCCGGATATCCGAGTGGCTGCCAAACTGGCTGCCGGCGAGGTGTTTCTGCCTATCCTGTCCGGTACGCTAACAACTTTGGCGCCCTTCTTTCCATTGGCTTTCTGGCCTGGAATAGTAGGACAATTCATGCACTATCTTCCTGTCACGTTAATCATTACACTATTTGCTTCCTTGTTTGTTGCGTACATCTTTAATCCTGTTTTTGCCGTATCCTTTATGGCGCATGAGTACGACGCTGACGATAAGAATGAGTGGAAAAACACAAAGAAAATATTGCTGGGCCTCTTTGGCGTTGCCATTGTATTTTATCTTTTCAAATCATTTGGGATAGGTAACTTCATCGTATTTGCCATCCTAATGATTTTCCTTTATCATTATGCCATCAGGTTCTGGATTCAATCCTTCCAGGATAAATTCTGGCCCAAAATTATGGCAGCATATGAACGCCAGCTGAGATGGGTATTGCAGGGATTCCGTCCGTTATACATGCTTGGAGCAATGACCGTTCTTTTCATCTTTACCATTGTTTTGACCGGCATAGTCAAACCTACTGTACTATTCTTTCCCAACAGTGATCCAGCTACTGTCATGGTTTATATCAAGATGCCGGGAGGCACTGACCAGAATGTAACCGACAGCGTAACAAGAATAGCTGAGCGGCGGGTTTATCTGGCAGTTGGACAACATAACCCTGATGTGGAATCCATCATCTCCAACATTACCATCGGAGCTGAAGAAGAAGGCTTTGCGAGTGCAGGAAAACCTTTCAACAAAGGAAAAATTTCCGTCAATTTCGTTGAGAGCAAAAGCAGGACCAGCGGAATCTCCACCACAAAATACATGGAGAAAATTCGTGAATCAGTAGCAGATATAGCAGGTGCAGAAATTACTGTTGGCAAAACCAAAATGGGACCACCCACAGGGAAGCCGATCAATATCGAAATTACCAGCGAACATATGGACGAACTGGTCGCGGATGCCTACGGATTCCGCAACTTCCTTGATTCGCTTAATATCCCGGGTATAGAAGAATTGAAAACTGATTTTGAACCCAATTCTCCCGAAATCATGATAGATATTGATCGCGACAGGGCTCAAAGGGCCGGTCTTTCAACGGGTCAGATAGGCATGGAACTTAGGACTGCACTCTTTGGAAAAGAAATCTCCAAATTCAAGGAGGATGAGGATGAGTACCCTATCACCCTCCGCTACACAAAAATGACACGGGAGAATATCAACTCACTGATCAATCTGGTTATTACCTATCGGGATATGAACTCCGGCCAGATCAGAACTATTCCTCTGTCCACCGTGGCTAAGATTCACTATTCAAGCTCCTATGCTGGGATCAAACGATTGGATCAAAAACGAGTTATTACAGTTTACTCCAATGTTCTGACGGGTTATTCTCCGAATGATATCGTGCCAAAAATCAAGGCCTTAGCTAAACAGTATCCTTTGCATTCGGGTACAAACATCAAGCTCACAGGAGAACAGGAGGATCAGGCTGAAACATTAAGTTTCCTGATTAAAGCAATGATTATTGCTCTTGGGATGATTTTCTTCATTCTGATTACCCAGTTTAATTCCGTAAGCAAAACCATCATCATATTGAGTGAGGTCATATTCAGTATTATAGGGGTTTTGCTCGGTGTTATCTTCTTCAAAATGGATCTTGTTATCATGATGACAGGTTTAGGTGTCGTTGCTCTTGGAGGAATAGTCGTACGAAACGGAATATTGATCGTTGAATTCTGTGACGAAATGAAAAAGCGAGGAATGAAAACAAGAGATGCCATCGTACAGGCAGGTAAAACAAGAATTACACCCGTTGTCTTAACAGCTTCAGCTACCATCCTTGGTCTTGTTCCTTTGGCCGTTGGTTTGAACATCAACTTTGAAACACTCTTTACCCAGTTTAATCCGCATATTTTTATCGGCGGAGACAATGTTGCATTCTGGGGTCCTCTTTCATGGACAATCATCTTTGGATTAAGCTTTGCAACTTTCCTTACGTTGCTGTTCGTCCCCGCCTTGTATTATATGGATTACATTATCCGGATCAAAAACCGCAGGAGAAAAAACCTAAAGAATATCTCAAAAGTAAAAAGCTGATGAATTTTAAAAAAATAAAAAGGGAGGGTTCCGTTTTTGGAATCCTCTCTTTTTATTTGTCTGAAATAGAATCTGTAACGGTTGCGTGGAAAATAGATAAAAAAAAATCATGGTCTAAAACCTCTTGATGAGGCTGACATAAATTTGCTGGTAAATATTTTGCGGATCAAATGTTCCTTCACAATTGAAAGAAATTGAGAATTTGCGGGTAAACTGATAGGACAAATCGGTAGATGCAATGTGTTCAAGGAGTTTTCCGGAAGTATTAAGATAGGTATAGTCGACATACCTGTAGCTGATTCCCCAGTTCATCTTGCCTTTCACAAAATCTTTGTCCAGTCTCAAACCATATATCATGCCTTTGACATAACTTGTCTGAATCGCATTGACTGTAAGAGAGGCAGCTGCTTTCAAGAATGGAAGTTGTGTATAAGTAAGGTTGCCGTTGATGTTTTCGGTTGGTTGGGTATCTCCAGCCCTGTCCCAGTAACTTGTAGTCATACCAAGGATCACATAAGGCATCGGCCGGTAATTGATTCTTAATGATACTCCTTGCCTAGTAGCATCCGCTAGCATCATGTCCACATAACTCTTATATGTTTCGTAGTAGATTATATTCTTACGATTGTCGTAGGAGGTGGATATGGAAAGCTTCCTGGATATCCTGAAATTAAGCATCAGATAAAGACTTGTTAGACTCACCTCATTGACAGGAATTCCATTGATCACTTTGTAAAGGTCAATTTCTGAAGAGGCAAAAAGGCTTAAATTTTTTAATAGGGAATTATCATGCTGGATATAAATAAATCTCCTGTCTGTATTTCCTGAGTTGGTCTGGTTAAATCCTCCAAAAGAGGTCTGCATCACACCATTTTCATTTTTTGTGGTATGACCTATAAATGCTCCATATTCCAGCAGGTTTTTATTGAAACTGTAATCAGTGTAATCTGGCCTGAAGCCTGCAACGGCACCCCAATAAAAATGTTTATAATCCATTTCAACCTGCAATCCATCAACAGCTCCAAGATTGGCAATCTTCGGATTAATCTTCCGACCCAACCAAATAGTTGCATTATTGCCGGCTTCATATCTCACATTCAAGTCATATATTTTCAATCCATTGAAAATATTTGACTGAATCGGAGCCCAGTTATTCAATTGATGAGAGAAAGAGATATAACTGTCGAACGAAATACGTGAATTACCGATGTTTGAGGCATTCATCGACCAAGTGTATCTCATTCTTGTTGCATTTCCCATAGATAAGCTACTTAAACTGTTGTAAGATGCAATCTGGACCCGTCCATCGATCCGTTCTTTTCTGGATGGCGCCTGACTCAAAGAGTTTCCTGCGGCATTTTTGACTGTATCCTGATAGTGTATTGTGGATTGAACTGTAGGAACCTGTTGTTCAATATTTGTATTATCTTTTAAAATCAAGGCAATCACTTTGTCTCCAATCTTCAATTTCTTAGTTCCGATTGACTTTCCAACGCAGGATATTGATGAAGTATTCTCAACTACGATGACAGGAACTAGAAGATCATTTTCCCTGAAAAAAATATTATCTCCGGACTTTACTCCTCTGGCTGACAAAAATTTAACATAGATATTCTGAGATGTGATATAAGAAACTGTTCCTTCTATCTCCTTTTTCTTTTCCTGGGCGGCAATTATACTGGTCAGGAAGAACAACAAAAATATGAGTACAAAAATTCTCATTAATCCAAAAATATTTTCAATATTGACTTAAAATGACAGGATTGTCATCTTCAAAATAAAAAGTTATAAACAGAATTGACAGGATTGCTGAACAATAATCTTCTGTCCATATTTTCTCTAACGTGGATGGCAACTGTAACAGGCAGAACTAACATAACTGTAGCTTTTAACATTTTTGTGGGTGCTGTCCACTGATGTCTTGTTGCTGTGGGTATGGCACAGGATGCAACTGTATACGGTATAATTTGTGGCAACATTGTGACATTCGGAACAAAGGGTCCAGACACCTTTGTGATGGCCGCTGTTTATCGGAAAATACTGAGTATCGTGATTATATGTTGATGGGACCCAGGCAGATGTATTATGACAACTTTCACAGTTGGTAGGAAATTTTGCAGAAAGATGGTTCGGATTCGTGGTGGAATTATAATCGGTTGTATGGCAACTGAAGCAAGCTGTTGGTGTTCCCTTGAATACCGTTGTATGGCATTTTGCACAAAGAACAGTTGTATGGGCCCCCGTCAAAGGAAAACTGGTGGTGGCATGATTAAAGATATTTTCCAGCCAATTGTTCTGAGTGTGACAAATTGTGCAGTCAGTCGGATAACCCTGAGCCTTGTGATTCAGTGCGGTATCATAATTTGTTTGATGACAGCCCACACAAGTCTGAGGTGCACTCGTGAGGTTGCCTTTGTGACAAGCTGAACATTGGGCAATGGTGATGTGTGCACCCTGTAACTGGTATCCTGTTGTTGCATGGTTAAAGGTGGAGGGCTTCCAGGTAGCGGTATTATGACATGTAGCACAGGTTGTGGGAATACCGGCGGCGACATGAACAGGCAACTGGGAATTTGTGTATGCCTGCAGATGACAGCTTTTACAGTCAGTTGGTGTTCCTGCATAACCATTTATGTGACAGGACGAACACAGTACAGTTGTATGTGCACCCGTTAACGGAAATATGGTTGTTGAATGATTAAAACTGGCCGCAAGCCAATTATCCTGGGAATGGCAAGTTGTACAATCCGTTGAATACTTATTTTGCGTGTGCCCGGGAGCATTGCTGTATTCTGTCTGGTGACAACCGATACATGTCTGAGGAGCTGATGTAACATTGCCTTTATGGCACTGTGAACACTGTACTATATTCTTGTGTGCCCCTTTCAATTCATATCCGGTTGTTGTATGGTTAAATGTGGAAGGTTTCCAAATCACAGTTGTATGGCAGTTGGCACAAGGGGCAGGAATTCCGGCTGCGACATGTCCAGGCAACTGGGAACTATTATAATCAGTCATATGACAATTGTTGCACGCAGTAGGAGTTCCCTTGAAACCAATAGTATGACATTTTGAACACAGAACAGTCGTATGAGCCCCTGTCAAAGGGAAATTAGTTGAATTGTGATTGAAGATACTTTCCAGCCAGTTATTCTGTGTGTGACATAAAGTACAATCTGTGGGATAATTCTGTGCCTTATGGTTAAGGGCAGCATCATAATTGGTTTGATGACATCCAACACATGTTTGTAAGGCGGATGTCAAATTTCCCTTGTGACAATCCGAACATTGAACTATACTTAAATGAGCACCCTTTAATAGATATCCCGTAGTGGCATGATTAAATATGGAAGGTTTCCAGTTGGTTGTATTGTGGCATGTTTCGCATTTTACAGGGATGCCTGCATCAACATGCCTGGGAGTTTGAGAGGAAGTGAACTGTTTGTTATGGCATGAGTTGCAGTCAGTAGAAATCTTTGTAAATTGCCCTGTTGTATGGCAAAGTCCACAGCCAATAGCATGACCACCTGTCAATGGGAAAAAATCATGGTTAATAACTCCTGTATGCCAACTTTCCGAACCTGGACTATGACATTCAAGACAATCAGTTGAAAACTTACCTGTTACATGGTTGGGCTCTTTTGCATTTTGAAAATCAGTTTTATGACAGTTGTAACAATCAATACTCAGAGGTTCAAATTGGTATTTGGAGGAGGATGGATGACAATCGTTGCAGCCTACTGAACGGTGTGCACCAATTAATGGAAAACGTGTCTGTTGGTGCATCTCCGTAATGTTGGTAATGATCCATGAATATGTCGTGTGGCACCTTGAACAGGCATTACCCAAAGTTTTGTTATGGACATCCGTATGACAATCGAGACAATTTCTTCTGGCATCCTTGAATGTGAGTACGAGGTGACATTCCCTACAGTTGATGGTTTTATGCTGACCATCCAATTTGAAACCGGTATTATCATGATTGAACTTCATTTCAGCCGTGTTCACCTTCCAGTTTACAGAGGTATGGCATTGCGCACAATCGATCTTGAATCCTGTCCCGTGAGGGGATGTCTGGCCCTGAACATAAAATGCAATGATCAGGCCAATTAATGTAAGTGACAAGTAGCGCATAATATATCTTTGAATTTGTAATTAATATATTTCTCACCTCCTTCGTTAACAACTTTGTGGCATTTAATGCATGCTACATTCTTGTGACCACCATCCAACTTAAACCGTGTAGTGTTATGGTTGAATTTTTCAGGCTTCCAGTTATCAAAACCGTGGCATCTCACGCATACTTTTTCACTGTCATCCTTGAACTGTGCATGATGAACATCAGCATGACAATTTTCGCAATTTCCTCCCAATTGCTTGAACTTCTGCGCAGAAATGGCTCCATCTTTTGATGTGAAATGACACTTTCTGCATGAAGTGACCAAGTGCTTTCCTTCAAGCTTGAAGGAGGTCACATGATGATCAAAACTAACTTCGTTCCATGCAGAAACCTGGTGACAGACCTCGCAACGCGACCCGGGATAGTACTTTGCGTCTATCAAATTCTGATGAATATCTTTGTGGCAATCCACACAATGTTCACCTATTTCCCTGAAACTCCATTCCTTTCCCTTTTTATGGCATTCAAAACAGGGTGTTGCCAAATGTGATCCTTCCAGTTTAAATTTCGAAAGATTGTGTTTCTCCACAGGAAAAGAAAATTGAGTAAATCCTGTCTCGTCATGACATTCAGAGCAATCCGGAGATTTCTCATTTTTCCTGAATTGATTTTTATGGTAGTCTACATGGCAATCCATGCACTTTTCATGTTTCACGGGTGCAGTGACATTCACCTTATGACACTGTTTACAAGCAACCTGTACATGTTTGCCTTTCAATGCAAAACCCGTTTTGATGTGATCAAACTGACCCATGGATTTTACGGATTTAAAGGATTCTTCCACATGACATTGAGAACAACTTTGTCCAAATTTATTTTCATGCGGGTCTTTATGACAATTGACGCAACTTTGAAATTGCAATCCTGAAAATTGTTGAAATGCCTTTCCCTCTCTGACACTTTTCATATGGCATTTTTCACAAAGAATTTCTGAATGCTTGCCTTTAAGCTGGTATTTGGTTTTGTTGTGATCAAATTTTGATGCAGGTTTAAACGCATCTGCATTGTGACAGTTCTCACAGTTAACTGACAAAGATTTCTGGTGATAGTCTTCATGGCAGGTAAGACACAGATCATTCAATCCCAAATAGGTATCTTGCTTCTTTTTGATTTGAATATCAGTAATATGCTCAGATTTATGGCAATCCTTACAGTCTTTTTTTGCGTGTTTGCCTTCCAGTCTGTAACCGGTATCATTATGGTCGAATTTTTCTTTCTGAAGATGGACAATATCATAATTCCTGCCATAATGATCACTGTGGCAAATAATGCATTCTTTACCTTTTACTTTTAAAGAATTGTGAAATCCCCTTGATTCATCGATCCTCTTTTTAATCTCTTTGTGACAGTCAAGACATTTTTCGTTGGATACTTTCGCTCCCAGTGTATGACACTGCGTACAATTGGCCATTCCTTCAAGGTGAATATGAACCTTCGCCAGTTCTCCGGGAGAAATCTGTGCGAATCCATTCACTGAAAGTACCAGGACCAGGATTGAAAAAATTAACCTATGTAAATAATTCAACTTCATCAAGTATAGTTAAACAGTCACTCCAGAATTTTAGACAGAAATTAATTTTCGTGCTTCAGAATTGCCTCTCCGAATTTTTTAGTGATTTGAATTCCGATTTTTTCCAGGAATTGTGTTGGCAACTCACCACCCGCAAAAATGTATACCAGATCATTTTTAAAATCAAGTATTTCTTCGGTAACAGACAGTGAAATCAAAACCTTGTCTTCATCAATTGAAATCAAATTCGAATTAAAGAGAACTTTAATCCTATTCTCTGTAATGGCTTCTTTTATTTTCTCGTTGTTTTTGGGTTTGAGCCTGCCAAAAACATCGCTTCTATATGACAATGTAACCTTGTTGTTGTCGGATAGAAGCAAAGCAGATTCAATAGCTGAATCACCGCCACCAACTATTAAAATGTTCTGGTCACGGATCAGTTCAGGCTCCAGCAATCGATAGGCCACCTTTGCCCGATCTTCCCCCGGTACATTTAGTTTGCGCGGAGAACCTCTCCTGCCAATGACCAGCAGAATCTTTCGGGAAGTATAATTTTCACCGGATTGGGTTTTGACCACAAAATGCTTATCCACGTTGGTGACAGACTCAACTTTGGAATTCTCATGCAGTTCAATTTCATTTTTAGACAGAACTTCATTCCAAAGACGAAGCAATTCCTGCTTGCTGGTTTCATAAAGTTTAATTTTCCCATACAGAGGCAGATCCATGGCCGAGGTCATGACGATCTTGGATCTTGGAAAAGTGAATACAGTACCTCCCAGCGTATCCTGTTCGAGTGTCAAAGCACTCAAATTGTTCTTTTTTGCAGTTAAGGAAGCTGATATCCCGGCAGGTCCGGCTCCAACAATGATCAGATCATACTCAGCCTTGATATTCCGATCAATTTTCCTTGTAAGATTTTCAACTGCCTGCTTTCCCTGTTCAACTGAATTTTTAATCAGTCCCATTCCACCCATCTCACCGGCGATATATACACCTGGAACATTTGTCTCGAAATTTTGATCCACATGAGGGAGTTCAACACCCCGCTTTTCCGTACCAATATAAAGTGTAATCGCCTGAACAGGACATGCATGAAAACATGCACCATGTCCGATGCAATGGGAGGCATTGATAATCGTTGCCTTTCCGTCCTTAATGCCAATAATATCCTTTTCCGGACATGCACTGATGCAGGCACCGCTTCTGATGCAACGGTTTACATCGATCACCGGATGCAATGTGACAGGTTCGTACATACCTTCTTCCTTGGCAATGGCGATCTTCTTTTCAACAATCCTGGAGTCTCTCTTTTGTTTGAAAAGATAAATCATGATGATTGCCACAACAAAGACAGCCACCAAGGTATAGATGATTATTTTTTCGAAAAGTATATCCATATCAAAAAATCCATTTATATCCGAATGTTACAGCCACAACCACATGAATGATCATGACGACCAGCATGATCAGGGCGAAAGGTAAATGAGCCACATGCCAGTATGCAAAAAGTTTTTGCATGGAAACCAATCGCTCAATTCTTTTTTTGAGAGTCAACTGATCCCTGAAAGTCTGAATGATCTCGGAAGCTTTTTTCTGCGGTACTGCCTGAGATCTCAACTCATTCCTCAAGTTCTTCAAAACTGTTCTTTCTTCGCTTCTTCGTCTCCAATAACCGGCATTTCCTGATGATTGGTCCGAACGGTTATCAAATATTTCATAGATGCTTTCATCCAATGTAACTGATTGTCTTAGCTGCTTATTTATTTCTGCTCTTTGTTCCTCCATATCATGCAGCGACAACTCTTTACCTTCAATTGAATGTGGTATTTGAAGATAAATATACCGACCAACAATTCCACTAAGAAAAACGGCTACCATGCTCCAGAAACTGACGGCAACAATGCCTCCGAATTTAAAAGTGGTATGAAATAAAATCAGAAACGGACCAAGAGTACAGAGAAAAATATGAAATTCGAGCCAGTGTTTGAGTATTCCAATCCGCGAGAAAATTCTCAGTCGTTTTCTAAACATATAGGTAAAAACACCTGCGACGATCAAAATCGAACCAATAATACCTAATCCGTGCCCTACTATGCCACTGGCCTTAAAAGACTGGTTAAGGGGATGAAAATGTCTCTCCTCCAAAGGGATGGTATAATAATCATACCCGATGTACAACAAGACTGCAATTGTTAAAGCAACGACTATTACAAGGGAAAATATAACGATCTGATGAATGGTGGAATCTTTCAATCTCATAATTCTATCTGCTGATAATGCAAATTCATTTATTACTCACTAACGCAATTTTATGCAACTTTCAGAGTGAAAGTAGACAAATTTAAACTCACCGACAAAATCTCAACGGTTCAATACCAACAACTGACAAGCTAATCGAATCAATTGTAAACATAGTAGTTAGGACAAAAAATCTGAAGCTAATTCAGTGAAAGTAATTATTTGTAATGTGAACTGTTTTTTGCAAGAATGCAATTTTACTTCTCCAAAAGTTTGAATACTGGGGACTTCTGGAAAGTAATCATTTAGTATTTATTTGAATATAAGTTACTTTGCTTTTTACTATTACAATTTACACTTTTCCAATTTGGGTTTAACTGGTTTAAATAAAAACAATCAATTTTCATATATTTGTAATGATTCCATTTAATAATTCAATTAAATATACGGTAAATACCGTACCGTTATCATGCCATTTATTCCACAAGAAAAAACAATTCCTGTACAGGCTTTTCAGAGACAGGAATCAGGCAATTTTTGATTTTCAGAAATTAATCGTTCTACTTGTAATGAAGCGAACATTGGAATTTAACTAAACGGGCAGTTTTTGTGAAGAGGTAGTTCAGGATACAGGTGCAAATACCTGGGATAGGCAGACTACACTTTTCCATATTTTAGAGGATCTCTTCTCCGGAAAATAGTCTTCTGAGGTTAGGAATATGTCTAAGTAGGATCATCAGACAGCAAAAAGCGAGGTATATCAACAACCATTCTCCAGATTGAAGAATAAGACCAGATGCCAGGAGCGTCAAAGCAAGTGCAATTGACCCGGCAGAAGTATATTTCAAAATTTTTTTAACCAGACAATAAACTCCGACGGCACACAATACATGGATCGGTGCAACCAATAGAGAAGCGCCAAGGGTCGTATTTACACCCTTTCCTCCCCTGAAGCGAAGAAAAACAGAGAAATTGTGTCCAAGAATTGTACAAAAGGCGACGAGGAAAATAAAGTAGTCAGGGAAATCAAATAACCCCGATTTATTACAGAGCAGTACAACTGACACAGGAATCAATCCTTTCATCATGTCCAGGATTTGAACCTGAAATGCGATTCTTTTCCCTGCTACCCTTCGAACATTTGTCGAACCGATATTTCCGCTGCCCTCTTTCAGAATGTTTAGTCCGGTTCTTTTTTGAGTCAGAATATAACCAAAGGGTATCGCCCCCAACAAATAGGAAGACAAGATCATTATGGCCTGAACCTGAATCATTACTTCATCTCTTTCAATATTTTAAGCGCTTCCTCCACATGTTGTACTGCCTGAGTCTGGGAATTGAAGATGTAAACGACCTTCCCTTCTTTGTTAACAATATAGGTAACCCTGCCGGGAATCAGTCCAAGAAAATTGGTGGGAACGCCGAAAAGTTTCCTGAGTTTTTCACCCTCATCACTCAATAACGTGTATTTAAGTCCGTATTTTTCGGCAAATTCCTTGTGACTCTTTACCGACTGGGAACTGATTCCAATTATCAATGCATCAGCCTCGTTAAAAACTTCAAACTGATCCCTGAAGGAGCATGCCTCCTTTGTACACCCCGGACTATCGTCCTTGGGATAAAAATAGATTACAAGATTCTTCTTGCCCAAAACAGAACTGATATCAAACAGGTTTCCATTCTGATCTTTGGATGAAAATCCGGGTATGGCACTACCTACAGAAACCTTTCCGCCCTCATCAGCCATTTTTGACTGTGCTTGACTTCCAAAATTAAAATAGAGAATAAATAACAACAGATAAACAGACAAATAAATCCGGTAGGAATTCCTCAGACGATTATATCCAGAGTTACCCGGGTTACCAATGCTAAACAATGCCTTTATTTCTTTCATGAAAACGGGTTTAATATTTATTATCCAACTGTCAGTATTGTAAACCACCTTCCTGAACCTACTTCGAAACCAGGTTAGAGGAATACCCCAAATGACAAAAAGTACCAACCAAATATTGTTAATCAGAAAACTCATATTGAACTATTTTTTAGGAAACCATGGAAGGAACGACGATGTTTTTCTGATATATTCTGCATATTCAGGTTTGTCTGCCTTGAGTGATTTTTCAAGCAACGCAACTCCTGAAACCTTGATAATCAAGGCAGTCATCAATACTGTTCCCAACACAGGGAAATAGCTCCCTGCGGAAATGCAAAGAAGCGCAAAACCCCACCAAACAGCAGCATCTCCAAAATAATTGGGATGACGGGTATATTTCCAAAAACCGGCATTCAGCACCTTCCCCTTGTTATCAGGATTTGCCTTGAACCTGGCAAGTTGCCAGTCACCTCCTGCTTCAAAGGTGAAACCAATAACCCATACAAGAATCCCTGCAATATCCAGAACTCCAAGTTCCTGTTGTAATGGATTATATTGTGCACCGAGCAATGGAGATGAAATTAACCACATCAGTAATCCCTGCAATAGAAATGTCTGAAAATAACTGATCCACCAGTATCGCTTTTCCCCATATAACCGACGGAATTCGCGGTAGCGGAAATCTTCACCTTTCCCGATATTTCTCCATGCAAGATAAACCGAGAGCCTTAGTCCCCACAACATTACCAAAACCATCAGCAAAACCTTCCTGATACCTATTTCATCAGTAAGAACAAAATATACTGTGGCAGATAAAACAAAACCCAGACCCCAAAACAAGTCGACAATACTAACGTTTTTAAGCAAAATGCTTACCAGCCAAAGAAGCGTCATCATGCCGATGATGAAGGCAAGATTTAGCATATAAATCTGAAAAAAGCTCATAGTGGGTATTTTAGGTTAACATGATTGATATGGCAGTGGCTCCAATCCCTGCATTCATTCCGATAACAGGTGAAATGTCGACAACTGCCAGGGGTTCGAAACCTGTAAGTTGAACCATTTGTCTGGTATATTCATTGGCACCGGGCATGTTATGTGCATGCAGCACAATGTATTTCCATATTTTGTGCTCAGACTGCATGGCTTCAATTTTTTTGATGACCAGACTGATATTTGAAGACTGGCTAAAAGTTTTACCTATCAGTATCGATTTACCCTTTTCGTCCATAGAAACTATCGGTTTAATATTGAGCAAACCCGAAATGAACCCTTTTGGTTTGGAAACCCTACCCCCTTTTACCATGTATTTTAATGTCTTCACACTAACGAAGACTTTGGCTTTATGAATCCATTCATCAACAGATACAAGTATTTCATTCAGCGATGCACCATTCTCAATGGCTTCTGCCGTGCGCAATACAATAAGACCAAGGGCGCCGGACAGATTTTTTGAGTCAAATACATGAACGGGTTTGTTGAACTCCCGTGCAATTCTATCGGCAGCATTTTTACTGTTTTGCAAGGTGCCGCTGAATTGGGAAGTCAGGTGGATCGACACCACAGCATCATAATGAGATGCAAGATGTGAATAGAGATTGGTGAAGTCCCTCTCATTGATCTGCGATGTTCGTGGAAATGTTGAACTGCTGTCAAGCAAGTCATAAAACAGGTCGGGAGTGATAGTTACCTTGTCGAGATAATGGTTCTCACCAAAATTCAGATTCAACGGAACAACGTGTATCTGGTAGTGATCAAGAACTTCTTGCGGTAAATCACAGGTTGAATCGGTGACCAGGGCTATCTTCCATTTCCTGTTCTTTACCACTTCGTTTTGTCTAACCATGTCATCCACCTTTTGGGATGTAATGGTTCCGAATTCCTTTAATTCATTGAAAAGATCGGCCGGAAGGTTGGTATGCACATGAATACGCGTTGTTTTTGCAGCTCCTGCCACGACGGCAGAATCACCATAGCGTTTAAGCACTGCCTGAACAGTATCCTGATTTTCTTTGACATTTTTGATAAGAGCTTCCGTACAATACCGGAACTCAATATGTTCATTGTCAGTTTCTTCGCTGTGAATAAGGGTTACAATCTGCGGTGCTTCGATGATAAGATTCCTGATATCACGTGAACGGATCAGATCAATGATTCCTTCGATAAATACAACAAATCCCTTGGCTCCTGCATCAACGAGGTTCAGTTGTTTCAAAATCTTTAACTTCTCTTTTGTTTCAAGCAGAGATTTCTTCAATATCACAAGTGATTCGAGAAATACCTGTTTAAAATCAGTGACTATACCTTTCCTGCTATAAAGGAAATCTGCCCAGTCACTCATCACTGTGAGCATAGTTCCTTCCACTGGATTGGCAACTGCCTGGTAAATATAGCGTACAGATTTTTTGACAGTTTCTGCGAATTCGTCAAAAGTCAAAACGTGTTTATCGTCAGTTTCCAGACTTAGACCATAGAAAAATTGGGCAAAAATGACTCCTGAATTGCCCCTTGCCCCAACAAGCGCGGCTTCAGCGATTACCTCCGCGGTTACCGTAAAGGAACGGTCAGGTTGAATGTTCTCCATGATGGATCTGACAGTAGAAGCAAGGTTAGTCCCTGTATCCTTGTCGTTTACAGGGAAAACATTGATTTTGTTGATCTCAATCTGGTTCTGAAGAATTCTTTGGGCACCCGCTATAAATGTATAGTAAAGATATCTTCCATCAATCTGGTATAAGGGTTGACTATTCATATTATCTTTTAATTCAGTTGAATATACGTAAAATCACATCATTAGTTTTCAATGTCATCCATCATTCACACAAATATCCATGTTCATCCGGATTAATATCTTTCTTAACCGCTTTATTTGATGGAAATAGTTGTAAATCTTTGAAAATTAAGCTTTTTTTGTTGTAATAAAATTAAATGAAGGTACTATTAACCGGTGCTACCGGATATATTGGGAAAAGGGTACTTCCTGTCCTTCTGGAGAAAGGACACGAAGTGATCTGTTGTGTAAGGGATAAAAATCGTTTTCCAACTGGAGGAATATACAAAAATCCAAACATTAGCCTGGTTGAAATTGACTTTCTGAAGGAACCTGAAATTACTGATGTCATTGACTCAATAGATGCTGCTTATTACCTGATAAACACAATGGGCAGAAATTCGAAAGATTCGGGTGCTCAAGAAGAGATATCAGCACAAAATTTCGTGAAGTTGATCAAACGTACTTCCGTCAGGCAGATTATTTATCTGGGAAGTTTAACCTACTCTGGTAGCGGTGACAACACAAATTTGGCCAATCAGGTTGAAACCATATTAAAAACAGCTAAAGTTCCGCTAACCTCCCTGAAAGCCGGGATTGTTGTTGGTTCGGGAAGTGCATCCTTTGAAATTATCAGAGATTTGGTAGAACTGT
The DNA here is from genome assembly GCA_903902325.1 of uncultured Bacteroidia bacterium. Taxonomy (GTDB): domain Bacteria; phylum Bacteroidota; class Bacteroidia; order Bacteroidales; family Prolixibacteraceae; genus CAINVV01. The sequence continues at coordinate 4,441 of CAIUUO010000052.1, read as the reverse complement.
TGCCAATTATGGTTGCACCTAAATGGCTCAATTCAAAAACTCAACCAATTGCCATCAGGAATGTACTTGAATATCTGACAGGAGTATTGCTGATCGAGGAAACATTTGATCAATTCTATGTGATTGGCGGACCAGATTTATTGTCATACAAGGAGATGCTTCTCCAATTTGCGGCAGTTCGCGGGATGAAAAGGCATATATTGGTTGTTCCTGTTATGGCTGACAGATTCTCTTCCTGGTGGCTGTACCTGATTACTTCTACTTCCTATAATCTGGCGAAATATCTCGTCGACAGCATGAAATCAACAGTAATTCTACAACAAAATAATTTAAATCAACTACTTGACATTCAACTTATTTCTTACATAGAAGCCGTAAAATTGGCATTCCAGAAAATTGAACAAAACAACGTGGTATCGAGCTGGAAAGACTCGCTTGTTTCCAGTTATGATGACAATACCTTGCTCGAACATATGAAGGTGCCCACAAAAGGTTGCTACAGAGACAGAAGGAAGATGGAGATTACTACCAGTGTAGATCAGGTTTTAAGCAATATGTGGTCGATTGGAGGCATACGCGGATGGTACTACGGAAACTGGCTGTGGAATATCCGGGGCTATCTGGATAAATTATGGGGTGGGGTTGGATTACGAAGAGGAAGGACCAATACAGATACTCTTCATACAGGAGATACGCTTGATTTTTGGCGTGTTCTCGCCGCTGACAAACAAAACAAACGGCTACTTCTGTTTGCCGAGATGAAATTGCCTGGTGAAGCCTGGCTCGAATTCAGGATCATTGAGAAAAACGGCAAACCTTTTCTGCAGCAAACTGCAACTTTCCGTCCTGTTGGCATTGCCGGAAGGCTTTATTGGTATGCCGAGCTACCATTTCATCTATTTATCTTTAACGGAATGGCCAGAAACCTTATCCGTTTCGATAAAAGTAACTAAAATGAAAAAAGAGGCCAAAAGCCTCTTTCCATTTTTCACCCGAAGGTAAATTATTTTTTGTCAGCTGGTTTGGCAGCTTTGGTATCAGTAGCTTTTGCATCCTTGCTACAGCAAGCTTTTTTGCAATCTTTTGAACATGCACCTTTGGCATCTTTGGTGCATTCAGTTTTGGTGGCATCCTTTTTTACAGGATCAGCAGCAAAAGCAGGAGCTATCATGGCTACGCCAAACACAAAAGTCAATACAAGGGCTAATTTTTTCATAACTATCAAATTAATTATTTATTTGCGTTCAAAATAAGTGAAAAATCCGATTCATCCGACATCGTTTGTTGTTAATGCATTGTTAAAAATTTAAAACCTTCGAATTTGTTATTAATTTTACTGCATGAGCCAAATAAAAAGATATATTCCTGTATTCACAGCTCTTCTTTCCATCCTGATACTTTTCGGAGTGCAGGTTTACTGGCTTAATTATTCTTACAGGATGGAAGAAGCTCTTTTCAGCAAAAGTGTAAGGATTGCACTGAATCAAACAATTGCAACGCTCTCCAAAGATGAAGGCTTATGCCAGTCCATGCAGAAAAGCATCTCTTGCGACAGTTCTTTTAGGGCCAGCAGAAACAAAACCCCTCATGTATGGAAGAATCTGGACAGTCAGATCCGTGAAGAATTGGCCCGGTACGGGATTGACCAAGAATATGAACTGGCCATCTTCAAAGGAAAAGACACTCTGGAAATCAAGAAACTTGACCAGTTAGTCGGTTCGGCCTGTTACAGGCTGAGTCTGGATAATGTTTTAGAAATGTCAGGCACAGAAATCGGCGTTGTATTTCCAAACCGGTATGATTTTTTTCTCCATCGTATGGGATTAATGTTCCTGGGATCTGTCATCCTTATACTACTGATTGGTTTATCCTTTGTACTTGTGATCAGGTATTATCTGAACGAGATTCGACTATCAAAAAATATCAAAGAGATGGTTAACAATCTTGCCCATGAATTCAGGACGCCGATTTCAAGCATCTCATTGGCAGCAAAATTGATTCATCAGTCGGAAGAAGTGTCTTCAAGTTCAAAATTAAGACGGTACACCAACACAATCATTGAAGAGAATAAACGATTACAACATCATTCAGATCATATCCTGCAATTGGCAGCCATTGAACAGAATAACCAGATTTATCAATTCCGGAAGACCGATATTGCCATTATACTGGATGAAGCCATCAGGTCAGTCCATTTTCTGGTTGAACAAAAGGGCGGTAAAATTATCAAAGAATACGGGGAAGTTCCTGTCTATGTAAATGGCGACCATGGCGAGCTTGTACATGTTATGATGAATTTATTGGTCAATGCCTACAAATACTCCCATCAAAAAATTGAAATTACTGTGGCCGTGACACAAATTGAAAATGGAATAAAAGTTGAAGTAATCGACAAAGGTATTGGAATCGCATCCCACGAAAGAAAGAGGATTTTCGAAAAGTATTACAGAATTTCTACCGGCAACCAACACAATATCAAAGGATTTGGGATAGGACTATATTATGTGAAAGAAGTTCTGAATGCCCATCATGCTTCCATCCATGTGGAGAGTGAGTCCGGGAAAGGGAGCAGGTTTACCATCATTTTTTCAAAAGGAAAAGAAGAATCATGGGGCTAAAGACCAGAGTGCTGCTCGTTGAGGATGACAAGAACCTTGGATTCCTGATGTCGGAATTCTTAACCTCAAAAGGTTTTGAAATTACATTATGCCAGGATGGGCTGACGGGCTGGAAGACGTTTAATACACAAATATTTCATTTCGCCATCCTTGATGTTATGTTGCCCCAAATAGACGGATTTACACTGGCGAAAAAAATCAGGGATAAGCTATCCGGCATTCCGATCATCTTCGTTACTGCTCGTTCCATGAAAGAGGATAAAATCAAAGGATTTAATCTTGGTGTGGATGATTATATCATAAAACCATTTGATGAAGATGAACTTTTTTGCCGCATTCAAGCTATCTTAAACAGAACAGATTTGAATCCGGATAAATTGGATGAGAAAACTCAAATCGGACGATACACTTTTGAATACCTTAATCAGTGCCTTTGCTACGGCGAAGATTGCAGGAGATTAACAAGTCGGGAAAATGAGGTTATCCATCATTTCATTCTAAATGAAGGAAAAATTGTCAAAAGAGAGGAGATTCTCACGAAAATTTGGGAAAAAAACGACTATTTCTCAGGAAGGAGTCTAGATGTTTATATTTCCAAATTAAGAAAATACCTGCAGAATGACCCCTCCATTACCATTGAGAACATATCTAAAGTTGGTTTTCTTTTCCAGATAAAAGAATTCTGAAGAATGGATATTGTCCCAAGATACTTTGTCGAATTCCACACCTCCTGATCTAAAAAAAGAAAATTATGATCAGAATAATAGCGTTATAGACTTAACTTTTGATGGATTCAAGGTTCCAATATTTTTAATCTACAAATTTTCTTGGATTATTATATTGGAATAGATAACTTTACATGATCCGAACAAGATTTGAATCCGGAAAATAGACCAAAAAAATATCATAAACTCTAAAATCATCTCGTAATGAAACGTAAATTATTGTTTGTAAGTTCATTGATGGCATTAGTGGTTCTTGCATTCATCTATGCATGCCAGAAGGAAAGCAGTACAGCTGCTGTTGATAATTCTCCTTTCAATGATAATTCTGTGGAGAAAAATGCAATAATTGCAACCACAACATTTGAAGGTATCAGCGACTTTGCGCAGGCTGGATTTATCTCTACCAACCTGAAAGCCGGGAATATTTCAATTGGAAGTTGCCCGACCATCAGTGTCAATTACCTGACAGCCCCCTATTCCATTACGCTGAACTGGGGTTCAGAATGTGGTGTAAGTTCCGGTACAATTAACGTAAGCCTGAACGGTTTAATGACTACTACAGGCAACGTAGCTACCTTTAAAATTGAGAACTATGTTGTGGATAAAAAGACAGTTTCGGGAACTACAAAAATCACCTATTCAGGACCAAATCCCGGTAATGGCTGGCCAAGATATGATTTTGTGTCTGAAGGTAAAATTGTGTACGCCGATAACACCTTCATCACTTTCAGATATGATGGTGTAAGACTTCTAGCTGAAGGAGCGAGCACTGCTTCTGTACTTGATGATCTCTGGAGAACAGAAATTCACAGCGCAAATGGAGTTAACAAGGATGGAACCACCTGGACTGCCAAATCCACCAAAGTAATGATCAAGAAAGGTGACTGCAATTGGTACAACAGCGGAACTTATGAAATTACTCCCTCCAAGGGGGATAAGATTACCATCGATTTTGGAGATGGTGTCTGCGATAATAAAGCAACTATGACAGTTGGCACTAAAGTTACAGCAATTACCTTGCCATAAATGATTTGCAAATTCTCATAAAAAAGAACGGGCGGCCAATGATGGCCGCCCGTTCTTTTTTATGAGAATTTG
>CAIUUO010000051.1 GCA_903902325.1 uncultured Bacteroidia bacterium | reverse complement strand
GGATCACGCTTAATTAAAACGTTTGGGTATTATTCATCATCTAATTTGGTATAAATCAATCCAATAAAATGTAAAAAATTTCTAAACAATTGATAATCAGTATTATACAAAAATTCAAAGGCCAAAGTGCTGATAGAACGTTAATTCAATAATTTATTTAACCTTAAATCTTTTGATGTTTTATTTTTTGCAGAATCACAGAAAATTCAAAAAATCAATCGTTTTTCGATGGGTTAAATTAGTTAAAAAAGATTAATTCAAAATTACTTTGAACAAATTTTTAGTGCTTTTTTCACAGAAATTTCTTCTTTATTCAGGTATGCTTTCAAAGATGCTTGAGGAAAAGAGAGTTGCACGTTATTTAGAACGATTCTAATTTTATCATACGACTTATCTTCACCCGCAAAATAAAGATATTTCGAACCTGACAGTTCTTCGGATACTTTGGTAATTCCTTGAAATATTGATGATTCGCGAGGAATTTTAACAGTTGAACTGAAAAGAAAAACTTTGAAGTTGACACCGTCATTTATCTTATAGGTTGGTCCGGGAGCAAGGTAAACCTCTTTTCCAAAGTCAAAGGCAGATACTTTGAGGTACCTGTGAGGGTTTTTTTTAAGATCAATCAGCAATTGGTTCAAATTGTTACTTGATTCGGCCAGTTGGTTATACAAAGTTGAATCCTTTATCATCATTCCAAGGGATCCTTTTGCTTCGTTAATATTTGTGAGGAGAGTTTCAAAGCCGGCAACACTCTTGTCCAAATGATGTAAAGTAGATTTAATTTCAGCAGGATTGATTGAATCACTGATTGTTGAGAAATTATTTATGATTTTGCCCAATGCTTTTGAGTCATTGTTAAACTGGTCAGTCATTTCTTTCAAATTCACAATGGATGCTGAAAGGTTGTGTTGCTGGTCATTTACAACTACACTCAAATCACCGGAGATCTTTGCGAGATTTTCCATTGTCACGCTAATCTGCTCAACACTCTTGCTGATGCTTTGTCTGGTCTCACTGTTTAGCAAAAGCGTCACTCCCGAAACGATTGAATCGAGCGAAACAATCAAACGTTCTGCCTTGGCTTTGATGGGTGCAATCTGTTCTGCAACCTGGCTCTTGATATCACTCTCTATTTTGGATTTGATCGTGTCGTTGTGCTGGTAGAATTTTGATGATTTACCCAAATTAAGTTTCACGATCTTTGAACCGAGAAGATCATTACTGGCAATCTCAGCAACTGTACCCAACGGAAGAGGAAATTTGTTAAAAACTGCAATTTTTACGATCAGATCACCGGATAAATCCTCCGCAAAATAAACTTCGCGAACATATCCAATCTTGAGTCCATTTAGTTGAACAATCGTTGATGGTTCAAGTCCGGCAACATTTTTATATCTGGCAATGTAGACTTTTTCAGTTCTGAAAATGTCTCGCCCTTTCAAGAAATTAATTCCCCACACTAAAACCATAAAACTGAGAACCAAAACAATACCAATTTTTGATGTCTTAGAAATTTTCATTGGTTTTAATTTTTGTTTTTATATTCAGGTTTATCATCATTCTTTCAATTTTTCAATTCCAAATCAACTGGGATGTATCTGAAGACAAAGTTAACTAGGATTTAATTCAAAAAACCATCAATCCGCAACTTAACGTTCCTTGATATCGCTATTTTTTACCGTGACCGTTACCTGCCATTTTGGTATGATTATCTTTTACCGACACAATGAAAGCATCCGGAAAGAGTTTTGATACTGCTTTGTACTGTGACCTGGTTTCATTGAAAGATTCAGATTCATGACAAATATACTTGTATCTTCCATCCTGGACAATCTCCCTGATTTGTGAAATCCCTTGAAACACGTTCGAACTGGTATCAATTTTTCTGGAGAATACCCCTATTTGTATGGCATACGTAGTTTTATTCTCAGGGTTTGCTTTCAAGTTCCGTTTATTTTCTGCCGGAACTTCGCTTGACTTGATAAGGAATGCAGATGAGAAAGGTTTTGCTTCAACCCTTACAGTTTCTTTTGGCAAGGCATTTTCTGTATTCGGTTTATCAGTGGGTTTCCGAGCCTGGGTTTTTTTGGGCTGGCTTACACTACTCTTTACTTCGGGGGCAGGTTTAGTTTGTAAATCGTCTATCACTTCGATCTTATTCAAATAATTAATAAGCGAGCCATAGATAGACTGTGCGATTTCAGTTCTTCCAATGTCAGTCAGCAAGAAACTGTTTTCTTTTTTATTGCTGAGATAGCCAGTCTCGATCAGCACGCTTGGCATGGAGGTCTCTCTCAAAACTAAGAACCCGGCTTGCCTGACCTCCCTGTCATGCCTTTGCGCCAGCTCTTTGAAATTGGATTGCAGGATAGCGGCGAACCTGAGGCTTTGATCCAGGTAGGTATCCTGAAGAAGCTCAAACATGATGTATGATTCAGATAGATTAGGGTTGAATCCCTCATAACGTTTTGAATAGTTGTCTTCAAGCAAAATCACACTATTCTCTTTTTTTGCAACATTCAGGTTGTCTTCCGTTCGGTGTAAACCCAAAACATAGGTCTCAGTGCCGTTAATTTCCGGACTTGGGCAATAATTTGCATGGATTGAAATGAATAGATCGGCATGTATCTTGTTGGCTATCTGGGCTCTATCCATTAATGGAACAAAATAGTCGTTATCTCGGGTATATACAACTTTGATATTTTTCTGATTTTGTTTGACCAATTTTCCAAGTTTGAGAGCAATATCAAGTACGATATCCTTTTCTCTGGCTTTGCCAACAGTAGTTCCAGGATCTTTGCCGCCATGACCTGCGTCGATGATAACGGTTTTTTGTTGCCTGGTATCCATCTTCTGACCTGCAACTGAAATACAGATACAAAAAGAAGCAATCACTAGGCTCGCAAATCGGAGGTTGAAAAGGCTCTTAACGATCACTGATTTTTTTTCGGCGAATGATACCATTATCATATTGTAAACCTATACAAAAATAGAAGATTAAATTATTTATCAATGAACCCTTTTTGTCAGCGAGGATTTTTTACTTTTGCTGATCGGACCGAAGTAATAAAATAAGTATTAAAATCGGTTAAATTCTTTAGATTTGGGCCCTATACGACTTTTAAAATATACGTTTTTACTAATTCTGTTTTGGCAGTCTTTTGTTTTTGCTCAGGAACCGATTCAGAATGCAAAAACCATCAACAGCCAGAAAAAATCTGCTTTGCAGTTGTCTAAAGATTTCAAGAAATCTTTAAAGGATTCACTGACAGTGTTACAAAAAGAATCAGCTGCGATGGATTCCATTAAACAGAAGAATGGTGGCAGTGATTTTGATGCCGTGGTTGATTATACGGCAGATGGTAAAATCGATATCGTCAATTCCAAAAATAAGATATTTATGTATAAGAATGCCCAGGTGAAATACAAAGATATCGAACTGAAGGCTGATTACATTGAATTGAACCGCGACAGTAATGTGATCCACGCAACAGGATTACCTGATTCTACGGGCACGATTGTGGGGAAACCAATATTTAAACAAGCTGAGCAGGAATTCGAGGCAGACGAAATCCGCTATAATTTTTTGACTAAGAAAGGAATTGTTTATGGTGTGGTAACCGAGCAGGAAGGTGGATTTATACACAGTGGAAAAACAAAGCTGGTCAATGACTCCACCTACAATCTGGTCGATGGGAAATACACCACTTGTGATGCTGAACACCCTCATTTCTATTTGCAAATGACAAAAGCCAAAGTTCTGTCTAACAAGAAGATAGTTACAGGTCCGGCTTATCTTGTTGTAGAAGACGTACCGATTTACTTTTTGTTTATTCCTTTTGGATTTTTTCCTAACTCTCCAAGATATTCCTCTGGATTTTTGATGCCTACTTATGGCGAGGAAATAAACCGCGGATTCTTTCTGAGAGACTTAGGTTATTACTGGGCGGCCAATGACTATTTTGATGTGGCCCTAAGAGGTGATATATTCTCGAAAGGATCCAGGGGTATCAAGTTTCACACCAACTACCGGCTTCGTTATAAGTTCAGTGGTGGTTTTGATTTTAGCTATTACAAGAATGTGACTGGAGACAAGGGGTTATCTGATTATAAAATTCAAAATGATTATGCCATCACCTGGAACCACTCCATGGATTCAAAGGCAAGTCCAAACCAGACCTTCAGTGCAAGTGTCAATTTTTCAACTAGCCAATATGATCAGAACAACGCATATTCAACACAAAATTACCTTACTAATACCAAACAATCCAGTGTTGCCTATACCAGACGTTGGGAGAACTCACCATTTTCAATGTCTGCCAACTTTCGGCATGCTCAGAACAGCCGGGATACGACCATAAGTCTTACCTTGCCCCAATTGACCTTTAATGTCAACCGTCTATACCCGTTTAAGCCCAAGAATGCTTCAGGTAGGGAAAAGTGGTACCAAAAGATTGGGATGAGCTACACCTTTGACATGCAGAATTCGATCAATACGAAAGAATATAATCTTTTCAACTCCAGTTTGGTCAAGGACTGGCAGAATGGAATCAAGCAAAGTATACCAATCAGTACCTCTTTTAAATTACTTAAGTTCATAACTGTAAGTCCTTCATTTAATTATAATGAAAGGTGGTATACGCAGCAGATTCGAAAAGCCTGGGATCCCGTGAAGCAGGCGGTCGAAGTTTCTGATACAATTTATGGTTTCACGCGTGATTATGACTATTCATTTAGTGTCGGGGCGTCCACCAAGATGTATGGATTTTACATGCCACGAAATACAAAATCCAACATTAAAGGCATCAGGCATTTGATGACACCAAGCCTGAGTTTCAGCATGCAACCCGATTTCAGTAATCCTGGTTATGGCATGTATGGAACCGTTGAATATTATGACAGTCAGGGAAGACCGGTATCGTTGCGATATCCCTACCATCAGGGAGGTATTTATGGTACGGCTGGCCAGGGAAGGTCGGGATCAATAGGCTTCAATCTCAACAATACGGTGGAGATGAAGATGCTAAATACAAACGATACTGTCTCAAAAGATAAATATAAGATACTAAAGTTGCTTGATCAATTGTCTTTATCCACCAATTACAATTTAGCTGCTGATTCACTCAATATGTCAAATATTAATGTTGCAGCACGCACCAAAATTGCCGGTGTGGATGTGAATATGGGAGCCATCCTTGATCCCTATGCATACGAAGACGGACACTTGATCAATGTTTATGAGTTTCAGAAGTACGGGAAATTGGCCAGGTTGACAAGTGCAAACATGTCATTTGGTTATGCTTTCAAGTCGAAAACGAAGGAGGATAAAGAAAAATTGAAACATTTGCTCGGTCCTGATGGCAAGCCATTGCCAAAATCTGAAGACCAAAAGATAATCGACGCTGCACGAAAAAACTATCCTGATATTCCTGAATATGCTGATTTTAGTCTTCCCTGGGACTTTCGTTTCGACTACAATCTGAGTTACAGCAAACCCGATCCCAAAGGTGCTTCCAACATTAATCAGACCCTTGGATTTAACGGCAATATAAGCTTGACCAAAGGATGGCAGATAGGTTTCTCCTCCGGACTGGACATTCAAAAGATGGATGTTACATTCACACAGTTCAATATTTTCAGAGACTTGCATTGCTTCCAGATGTCCCTGAATATTGTTCCTTTCGGATATAGACAAAGTTACAGTTTTACGCTCAGGGCAACGGCTGCTATGCTTCAGGACTTGAAACTAAGCAAACAGGACAGTTTCTATGACAAGCAGTACTAAGGAAAGGAAAGGAAAAAGGAACGAATACTACATTCAATATTTTCCCGTAACCTGAACGTGTAACAATGTTAATGTCTGACGGCTAAAGGAACAACTCACACCATTCTTCAAAGCGATCCATATTGGATTTTCCAAATTTTGAAATTGATTTTCTGACTTCACGAAGAGATTTTTCCATGTAAACATCCATGCTTTTGGAAAAGAATTTATCCGCGAAAGCAATTATCTGCTCTTCTACAGTTACAGGTATCAGGTCCCTATGAGGAAGAGGTAAATTTTTTTCAATAATTTCTTCTTTCGTAAAACCCGTACCCGTGTGTCTTTCACAAACCAGTCCATGTTCAGGGAAACCCATTCCGGTAAGAAGTTCGCAACCAAGGTAACCATGGGCCAGGTAAGGATAATCGCCAAAACAAAAGAGATTGGGTGCATTGGTCATAAAAATTCCAATGTCATGAAGCATTGCTGCTTCTTCGATGAATATCAAATCCGGATTTAGTTCAGGATGATTCAGAGAGATTTTTATCGCCTTAGCAGTGACAGCCCGGCTATGGCCATATAGAATATTGTATGCCTTCGATTTTGGCTTGTAATATTTTGAGATCAATACGATCGGATCCATAGAAATCATGGCACTTGTTATTAATACAGGTCTGTTCAATGCATTGCCATGCTAAATTAATATTAAAAGTATTCATATCTGTATTTTTAAAGTTCCAAATGGTTAAGATTGTAGGTTAATCGCTATTTTTAAGCCAAATTTGAATATATACGAAGAAACTGTGAACAAAGAAATATTTAAAACATACCCAAGAGCTTTCAGACGTGGAATTGAACTCCTTGAAAAAGGCCGGAAAGAAAAAGGAATCAAACGGATTGAAAAAAGCATTGAATCAGGGTTTAAACCCGGCATGATATTTTTGGACGTTTTCAGTCATGCCAATTCGCTGCAAGAGGCGGTGGATCTGTTTCTATCAGATTATCAGCATAATTTTGCTAAATCGGCACTCGAAATAGGGATTAAGTATTATTCAGGTACCGACAGGATTCAATCTTATTCCAATTCTATCAGTTTCTTTCTGGAATCGGCTCGTGCCGGTGGCATCGAAGCATGCAATTACATAGGCAGTATGCGTGAAAAGGGTGACGGGCTTCCAATAGATTCAGCCAAGGCATTTGAATGGTTCGAAAGAGGCTCAGAGCGAGGTGATAAAGTTGCCAAATACAATTATGGACGCCTGCTTTATTCGGGAGATGGTGGTTATAAGGATGCAGATGAGGCTGTTGACTACTGGTATGCCTCTGCAAAAGAGGCATATCTGCCAGCTGTTTATAAAGTTGGAGAAATCTTCGAACTAGGTATGACTGTTCCTGTGAAATTGGAGAAGGCCTATGAATGGTATCTCAAAGCTGCAACAGAAGGATATGAACCAGCTTACCAAAAAGTTGGGCTGTTTCTTTACGAAGGGAAAGGCGTTGACAAGAATATTGAACAAAGCCTTCAATGGCTGACAAAAATTGATGGCACTGTCACCTCTGAGGTGGCACTAAAATTGGGAAAGATTTACCTGATGGGTCTTGACACAGAAAAGAACCTAGAAAAAGCAAAATCATTTCTTGAACAAGCTGTACAGGCCGATTATTCAGAGGCCATATTCCTGATGGGGAAACTCAGTGAGATAACAAATCAGGAAGACTATCTCGAGTTGTACCAGAAAGCTGCGGACCGTGGGTTTGCCGAGGCGCAGGAAGCACTTGCCGGTTATTACCTGAAACAATCAGATTATCATGGTGTTGATATGCTGAAAAAGGCTGCCTTGAATGGTAGTGCAGAAGCTATGGTTCAACTTGCCAAACGCCATGAAATAGGTGAGGGTGTCGATAAAAATGTGAAAACGGCAGTTGATTACTATCGCAAGGCAGCTGAAAAGGGAAATCTTGAGGCACAATACCAATATGCAAGTATCTGCCTGGCAGGTGAATGGATAGAAAGGGATAAATATTCGGCAGGCGACTATTTCAAGAAGGCTGCCGAAGCCGACCATCCAAGGGCGTGTTATATTCTCGGACTTTTGCATGAAAAGGGAGAGACTTACTGGTCTGATAAGGACAAGGCATTTGAATGGTATCTGAAAGCTGCCGAAAAAGGTGTTCCCGGCGCTATGTTTAAAACTGCCGTTTATTACGAGAACGGCATTAAGGTTGAAAAGGACATGAATGAAGCTTTGCGGTGGTACAGGCAGGCTTCAACCGCAGGTTATGCAAAAGCGGCATTTAATCTTGCCGTACTTTTCGAAACAGGGCAGGGTTCTGAAGTTGATTCCGGAAAGTCTATTGAACAGTATGAAGTCGCTGCCAATGGCGGAATTGCGGAAGCCATGAACAACCTTGGGAATGTTTATCATCAGGGTAAGGGAATAAAGGCCGATCTTGGGGAAGCATTCAAGTGGTACACCCGATCGGATGAATCGGGTTTCATGCTGGGTTCCTATAATTTAGGTGTGATGTGGTATTTTGGCGAAACAGGAGAAAAGAACTTGCAAAAGGCATTTTTTTATTTCAAAAAAGCTGCTGACAAAAATTATCCCCAGGCACAGTACAATCTTGCCGGGATGTATTATTATGGAGAAGGTACCAAAGAGAATAAAACCGCAGCCCTTGACTTATATCGCAAAGCGGCGGACAATGGTTATGTGCAATCATGGATCAATCTTGCTGAATTTTATACGTCGGGTGAAATTGTTGATAAGGATATTGAGAAGGCCATCGGATATTTCAATCTGGCATCAGATCATGGATTGGGTGAAGCAGATTTTTTTCTTGCCGGAATTTATGAAAATGAAGATGGCTACAAAGATGCAGTCAAGCAGGCTCAATGTTTGACCAGATCACAAAGCCGGGGGTTCAAGCCGGAAGAAGGCTAAAGGCTAAAGGAAAAAGGCTAAAGGAAAAAGGAAAAAGGAAAAAGTAAGGACGCCGCAATCGACATTGTAGTGTCCTTACTTTTTTATCTTTTCTTTAAAATTAATTGAACCAAAGAAAATTTCAACACAAATCCTACTTTATCCTTAATCCTTTATCCTTTATCCTTTTTTTTGAAGTATCCAGTCCCGTGCATTTGTGAAAGCCTCTACCCAAGGAGTTACCTGGTTGTCCTTGCGTTCGGCAGGGTAGTGGCCGCATTGCCAGGGATAGATAGCCCGCTCGAGATGCGGCATCATGGCAAGATGCCGCCCATTGGAAGAACAAATGGCAGCTGTATTGAAATCTGATCCGTTCGGGTTGCCAGGATAATTTTCGTTGGAGAATTTTATTGGAATCAGATATTGATCCTCTTTTTCAGGCATTGAAAACTTTCCTTCTCCATGTGCTATCCAAATTCCCAGTTTTTTGCCTGCAAGCGATTTTAGCATGACCGACTCATTTGCTTGTATATCTACATTTAAAAATGCCGATTCAAATTTGTTGGATACATTGTGCAGCATTTTGATCTTTTGCTTTTTCAATGGATAGATTAGATCCAGGGCAACCATCAACTGGCATCCGTTGCAAACGCCCAAACTGAGTGTATCATCTCTTTTGTAGAACTGATCCAACGCTGCTTTGGCCTTTTCATTGTATTTAAAAGCGCCAGCCCAACCGATGGCTGATCCAAGGACATCGGAATTGGAGAAGCCACCCACAAAGACAATCATGCTGATATCTTTCAGCGTTTCTCGTCCAGATATCAGATCTGTCATATGCACATCCTTTACATCAAATCCTGCCAGGTAAAGACTCCATGCCATCTCCCTGTCTCCGTTGACACCTTTTTCGCGAATGATTGCTGCCTTCACTCCTGTACTCGTTCTTCGCTTCGGATCAATCCTTAAGGATGAATAATCACCTGCGAACGGGCCAAAGTTGTAATTAAGTCCGTTTTTCTTGTAATTATTCAGGCGATTCAGTGCCAAATCACTGCCACATTGTCTTCTATCCAGCAGGTAGGAAGGTCTGAACCACTTCTCCCTAACATCTTCAATATCAAATTTATATTCTTCAGAAAAATTCTTTACCAGAATGGTTCTTTCTTTTACAGGTTTCCCGATAGGTAAACAGGAGATATTATTTTTCAGGAAGATTTTTTCAAATTTTGCAGGGTCATTTACCTGCACAATCACTCCCGGGATTTCGCTGAAGAGTAGTTTTACACTGTCACATTCACCAATCAGGGATAAATCGACCTTGATGCCACCTTTGTTTTGAGCAAAGCAAAATTCAAGAAGGGTAACTATCATTCCACCTGAAGAAATGTCGTGACCGGATGCTACCAACCCATTGTTGATAGCTTCCTGCAAAGAATCAAATGCATTTGCGAAATAAAATGGATCCTCTACACTAGGAGTATCTTCGCCAACGACAGACAGAACTTGTGCCAAAGAACTGCCTCCCAAGGCCATGTTCGATTTTGAAAAATCGATGTAATAGAAAGGTTTGGAAGGATCATTCACCATCACAGGCTCCACAATCTTCCGAAGGTCGGAAATTTCGCCCGATGCGGAAATAATGACTGTTCCAGGGGCAAAAACGACTTCGTTGCTGTATTTCTGGGTCATGGAGAGAGAATCTTTCCCCGTTGGAATATTGATACCAAGCGAGCAGGCAAAATCGGAAGCCGCTTCCACTGCCTGATACAGTCTTGCATTTTCACCCGGATTTTTGGCCGGCCACATCCAGTTGGCAGAAAGTGAGATTCCTTTCAACCCATGTGTAAGCGGTGCCCATACAATATTTGTCAGCGCTTCCGCGATGGATAAAACAGACCCATTTTCAGGACTGATCAAACCCGCAGCGGGAGCATGGCCGAGCGAAGTGGCTATTCCTTTGACTCCCTGGTAATCAATCGCAATGGCGCCAAGGTTGTTGAGCGGGAGTTGCAGTTCTCCTGCACATTGCTGTTTGGCAATTTTTCCGGTTACGGAGCGATCAACTTTGTTTGTCAACCAATCTTTGCATCCAACAGATTCCAACTGTAATACCTGATCGAGATAGCTGGAAATTAATTCTTTGGAGTATGACAGTCCGGTATATTTTTCATTTGGTGTCTGGTCTTCGAGAACAGTTCTGGGCGGCTTTCCAAAAAGAGTAGCCAATTCCATGTCAATGGGCTTTTCTCCATTTTTGCGGTTGACGAAGGTAAACTTGTGATCCCCTGTAGTTTCTCCAATTACGTAAAAAGGAGAACGTTCCCGTTCTGCGATGCGTTGAATCCAATCAAGATTTTCTTTTCCGGTTACGAAACCCATTCTCTCTTGTGATTCGTTGCCGACGATTTCTTTTGCCGACAGGGTAGGGTCACCTATCGGAAGTTTATCGATAAATATCTGACCACCTGTCTCTTCAACCAATTCTGAGAGACAATTCAAGTGACCGCCGGCTCCATGGTCGTGAATGGATACAATCGGATTTTTCCCTGATTCAGCGAGGGCCCGAATGGTATTGTAAGCCCTCTTCTGCATCTCGGGATTTGCCCGCTGAACGGCATTCAATTCGATGTGACTTTCAAATGCTCCGGTATCTACGGAAGATACGGCACCACCACCCATTCCGATGCGATAATTGTCACCTCCAAGCAAGACTACGCTTTCACCGGTTTGCGGAATGCCCTTCAGACTGTCCTCTTTCCTGGCATACCCAATACCACCGGCTTGCATAATCACTTTGTCGTAACCATATTTCTTTTGATTTTCTGCATGTTCAAAAGTGAGAACCGATCCATTGATCAGTGGTTGCCCAAATTTGTTGCCAAAATCGGATGCGCCATTTGAGGCTTTGATCAGTAGCTCTTCCGGATCATGGTACAACCATTTTCTGGGTGCAACTTGCTTTTCCCATGGCCTGTTTTCGTTATCATTCCGAGAGTAGGAAGTCATGTACACGGCTGTACCGGCAATAGGAAAACTGCCTTTTCCGCCTGCCATACGATCCCGGATTTCGCCACCTGTACCTGTTGCTGCACCGTTAAACGGTTCGACGGTAGTTGGGAAATTGTGCGTTTCCGCCTTTAATGAAAGCACCGTATCGATATCTGTAACACGGAAAAAATCCGGTTGATCCGCAGAAGCCGGTGCGAATTGCTCAGCCTGAGGCCCTTCGGTGAAAGAACAGTTGTCCTTGTAGGCCGAGACTACTGTATTTTGATTCGTTTTTGTTGTTTTCTTGATCATTTCAAACAAGGTGGAATTCTTCTCCACACCGTCAATCATAAAACGACCATTAAATATTTTATGGCGACAATGCTCCGAATTAACCTGTGAGAATCCAAAGACCTCACTATCAGTTAATTTACGGTTAATTTTGGTTGAAACTCCTTCAAGGTATTGAATCTCATCCTCACTCAATGCAAGCCCTTCACGAATATTGTAGGCAGCAATATCTTCTATGTAAATGACCGGTTCAGGAAGATGATTGATGGTGAAAAGGGATTGATCCAAACCGTGGTATACGGCTTGCAGCATGGGATCAATATGCGTCTGCTCGTCTGCGGAAAAGAACTCTTCAATTCGGTCGATACCCCGGATACCCATATTTTGTGTGATTTCAACCGCATTGGTACTCCATGGAGTAATCATTTCCTTTCTCGGTCCGACATACTGGCCATTTAGCTGGTCCAGCTGGATCCATTCGACTTCGCCGAAGAGCCAGATTAATTTTTCAATATCAGATTGATGCAGTGAAATTTGTGTGCCAACCGCTATTGTTTTGCCGGTCTCCTTGAAGAAGAGGATCATGAGCAGGATTTTATGATTTAACGTCAGCGAAGATAGGGAGAAGAGGATTACAAATTAAAAATTACAAATTAAAAATAGGTTAAGATTTGAACATAAAGTAGTTGACAATTAGATAATTCGACAATTCGGTAATTCGACAATTACATAAATTGCTGATTAATATGGTTATATGGTAATTAAATAAATGATTGCTTTAGCATTAGACAGAGATTGAAAAATAGAAAGCCAATCAGCATTTTTTTAATTATCAATATGTTTGATAAAAAATTGTCGAATCGTCGAATCAACAAATCGTCGAATTAGTTCAGGGTTTCCACTCCGTCACCTTGATCAGGTTAGGAAATGCTTGTGGTTTGAAGATGGACTGGTTGTAAAAAACACGCAGGCACTCCTGGATTCCCTCCGTAACACTCGGGTGAGGATGGATACTTTGCAACACTTCCTGCACGCGTATGTCTGCATTGATCAGGTATGCAATGGAAACAATAAATGCTGAGGCTTGCGGACCAGCTGCGCGCATCCCCAAAATCCTGTCAGAACCATCGTTGCTGACCATGATTTTAACAAAACCGCTTGTGTTTCTCATGGCAATAGTCCTGCTAACCAATTCATTGGAATAGTAAGCAGCTTTGTAGGGTATTCCTTTGCTTCTCAACATCTTTTCATTAGCCCCGACTGCTGCGAGTTCAGGTTTGAAGAACATGAGCGTAGGCATGTGTGAATAGTCCAGTATCATGGTGGATTGGCCGAATATTGCTTCCACGATATATCGACCCTGTTCTTCAGCCACGCCGTACAAGGCCTTTTGGCCTGTAACATCGCCTGCTGCGAAGATGTTGCAATCACCAAAATTGGATAATGCACACGTTTCATTGATTTTAAGAAATCCCTTGCCGGACGATTCAATTCCTGCATTTTCTAGGCAAAGTCCGGCTGTATTTGGATCTCGTCCGATGGAAACCAGGATGATATCTACCTCTACCACACTGCTATGACCATCATCATAATCCAGTACTATCTCAAGGCAATCACTTTTCTTGCGCACCGTGCGAAGAGTGGCGGTATGATGGATAATGACGCCGTTCTTCTGAAGGTTCTTGGAAACGAAATCGCTGACGTCGTCATCTTCGAAAGGAATTACACGATGGGTACGATCCAGCAAATGTACCTCGGTCTGACCGAAATTGGAGAAGATGGTGGCGAATTCACAACCTATGATACCGGATCCAATGATCATCATCCTTTCGGGAAAGCTTTGCAGATTTAGGATTCCGTCAGAATCAATAATTTGTTTCTGATCAATTTCAAGATCGGGATGGGGGCGTGGGATGGAACCAGTGGCAATAATGATATAGTCGGCATTTATGGTTTCAATACCTGTCTGACTCTTTATTTCAAGCGTATGCTTGTCCAGAAACCTTGCAAATCCCTGTTTATAGGTGATACTTCCGGGATGCTTGTCATCGTCTGAGAAAGTTTCAATTTGTGACAGGATTTGATTTTGTTTGGTTTTAGCTGCCTGAAGGACCGTTTTTTTGACCAGGTTGTAGTTGACCTGTAGCCCGGAGGACCTGTATCCGCGATCTACTGCAGCAGCCACTGCGTAATCGGCTGAAAGTTCCCACATTGTTTTTGAAGTGAGCGGACCATTCATGATGCCATTACCGCCCAAATGACCAGCTTCGATGATGCAAACGCTTTTTCCAAAATCCAGGGCGCGCATTGTTGCTGCCAAACCGCCCGGTCCGCTTCCGATTACTGCAAGGTCAAACTGCTTCATCTCAAAATAATTTGTTTATAAAGGTCCCTGATTGAACATGTCCGGATTTACCGTTTCCTATTCTACTCGGATTATTGGATTTTGTTTTCAATCAATAATCAAATTAAGGAAAAAAAATCGAGATGAAGGCTTTTGAATATTCAAAACTGAAGGAAGAATTCGATTTTCAAAGTCAATTTTATATTAAATGTGAATGTCCTGTCGAATACAAATTTCAGGACATCCATTATAATCGTATTTTCGCAGTCGGTTTAGAAAAAAATGTAACGTATTATCAATGAAGCAAATTAATTACACAACTGCCGAAGATGCGGTTAAAATAATCAAGTCAGGCCACAGAGTCCATTTAAGCAGTGTGGCTGTAACGCCTCATAAATTAATCAAAGCCATGGTTGAGCGGGGAAGGGCCGGTGAAATTTATGGTGTGAAGATACAACATATTCATATTGAGGGTTCTATAGAATATGCCGATCCTGAATTCGAAGGAATTTTTGATTCCGAGCAGTTTTTTGTAGGTGGAAACCTTCGCAAACAGACGCAGGCAGGCTATGCAGATTACATCCCGGTATTTTTGAGTGAAACGCAGAAATTAATCCGCGATGGATATCTGAAAGTCAATGTTGCGATGGTTATGGTTTCACCTCCCGACAAGCACGGCTTCGTCTCACTCGGTACATCAGTCGATGCAACGCTGGCAGCCATTGAGTGTGCAGATAAAGTCATTGCACTTGTTAATCCCAACGTGCCCAGGACCTGGGGTGATGCAATGATTCCTGTAAGTCTGATTGATCTTTTTGTAGAAGATGATTCGCCGATTTATGCACATTCCATAGATCCATTGTCAGAAATTGAAATTGCCATTGGCAAAAATGTGGCGACACTTGTAGATGACGGAGCCTGTCTGCAAATGGGCATCGGTGGCATTCCGAATGCCGTTCTGGCACAGTTGGGCAACCACAAGGACCTGGGAGTTCACACGGAGATGTTTTCTGACGGTATTTTGCCATTGGTCGAAAAGGGTGTCGTTACCGGCAGGAAAAAGAATTTTGACAAGGGTAAAATGGTTGCCTCTTTTCTAATGGGATCCAGGGCATTGTATGAATTTGTGGATGATAATCCGATGGTTGCCATGATGGATGTTGCCCATACGAATAATGTGGCAGTTATCCGTAAATTGGATCAGGTTACCGCTATCAATGCCGCGTTGGCTATTGACCTTACTGGTCAGGTTTGCGCTGACTCCATTGGAATCAAGCACTATTCCGGAGTAGGCGGACAAATAGATTTCATCAGGGGGGCAGGATACTCTAAAAACGGTAAGCCTATTATCGCGATGCCGTCGGTAACAGAAAAAGGTCTGTCCAAAATTTCTCCTACCCTGATAGAAGGTTCGGGAGTCGTATCTACCAGGGCAAATATCCACTGGGTAGTCACGGAGCAAGGTGTGGTCAATTTATATGGAAAGACCATGCAGGAAAGGGCTAAATTATTGATTTCCATTGCTCATCCAAACCACAGGGAAATGCTAGACCAGGCAGCATTCGAGCGGTTCGGTTCACATTACAGGTTTGTCGCCAAAGAATTCAACAAATAAAATATCCATCCATGAACATATCCAAAATTGAACACATCGGCATTGCCGTTGAAAGCCTTGAAACCGCAATTCCATATTATGAAACCCTTTTGGGATCAAAATGTTATGCCATTGAAGAAGTGGCCGACCAAAAAGTAAGAACTGCTTTTTTCAGGGTTGGGGAAACGAAGATTGAGTTGCTGGAATCCATGGATCCGGAGGGACCAATTGGAAAGTTTCTGAAAAAAAAGGGACAGGGAGTCCATCACATTGCCTTTGCTGTTGACAATGTCGATGAAGCGCTTGTTGAAGCTGAAACTTCCGGAATTCAGCTTGTCGACAAAAAGGGAAGGAAAGGAGCTGAAGGATTGACAATTGGATTTTTACATCCGAAATCGACATTTGGTGTATTGACTGAACTCTGCAGCGAATAGATTTAAACGTAGAGACAAGGCATGCCTTGTCTCTACAACGAATCCTCCATATCTGCAAGATGTTGTCTTATCGCATGGGAAAACCCATTTTCATGGTAGGGGAGTGAGATCAGAAACTTTTCTTTCAGTTCGTCAGGAGCATTGTGAACAACATAGGAAAGGTTAGTAAAATTTAGCATTTCCAGATCGTTGAAATCGTTTCCTATGCCCAGGGTTTCCGACCTGTGGATATTCTTTAAGCGGCAAACTTCTTCGATACCATGAGCCTTTGAGATTCCCTTTGGATATATTTCCATCCAGGTCCAATTTTCATCTATCGGAGAGGTGGTTTTTATGATACTGATATTCCTGAACTGGGAGAGTAATTCCTTTTTTACCTGATCGAACTTACTGCTGTTCTTTGGAAAGAAAAGAAGCAATTGCGAAGATTCATATTTTTTGTTGGGTATGATCTCTTCTGCTTTCCCCATTTTAGAGTGTACTTCAATATAACGGTCTATTTCAGGGCATTCATGATATTTCCACCAGAAGAAGTTGTGGTTGTCGGGTAAACGATCCGAAACCTTGAAATTGTATCCATTGCTAATCAGATATTG
>CAIUUO010000050.1 GCA_903902325.1 uncultured Bacteroidia bacterium | reverse complement strand
ATTTTCAATCCTTCCGTTGCATTATCTGCAGTATTTACATGGTAAGAATCCGACAATATACCACGGAGAAATTTTTGCATCTCCTTGTTGTCTTCCACAACGAGAATTTTAGTCTCTTTTCCTGATTTTTCACCGTTGGGATGGTCAGGTTGCGAAAGAACCTCATTTTCCTCAAAAACCACCGTATGAGAGATCACTTCCTGGATTCCCTTTTCTATTTCGTCATTTGTTATTGGCAATCTGACGTGGAAGGCAGCCCCTTTGTTCTCTCCTGTAAATACCTCAATCTGACCATGGTGCAAAGTAATATATTCACTGCAAAGATGCAATCCAATCCCAGTGCCGGAGATCTGGCCCGGAGCCTGATAAAAGCGTTCGAATACGTTTTCAAGGTCGACAGGAGATATTCCATCTCCGTCATTTTTAATGACTATTGTGACATGTTTCCCTATGACGTTTTCTCCGACAATATGATGAAACATCCCGGGTTCCAATCCCGGTTCCCATTCAGAATTCTTTACCAGAAGCTGAATGCTACCACCTTCGCTGGTGTATTTCATGGCATTGGACAGCAGGTTAAAGATTGTTTTGTCAATTTTATCCGGCTCAATCGAAATGAAAAGGGATGAAAAATCAGATTCGAAGGAGAACCTTATTTTGCGGTCATTATCCTGGAGTGAGAAGCACTGGAAAACCTCCTGACTAAGTGCAACAATATCAAAAGGTATTGGCTGGAAATTGATTTTACCAAGTTCTATTTTACGTATATCCAGAATCTGGTTAACAAGCCTTAGTAGCCTGTTAGCGTTGTTTTCAATCAGTCCCACATATTCAAGTGGCTCCTCCTGCCCCGCAATTTTCTTCTTCAGCAGTGAAAGCGGAGAAAGGATCAGCGTAAGCGGGGTCCTGAATTCGTGGGAAATATTGGTAAAAAACTGAAGTTTTAACTGATGGAGCTTTTCCTCATTTTCGCGATGTATCCTTTCCTGAATGATTGAATTCCAAAGACGGTTCCTAAGCCTCAGTTCCCTTTGAGACAGATAAACAATCAGAAGGATCAGAAGGATATAAAAGATAAAAGCATAGGCTGAACTCCAGAATGGACTATGGATGGTAATGAAAAGTTGGGCTGGCGTTTCATTCCACTTGCCATCATTGTTTGCGCCCTTCACTTCGAAAACATAATCGCCCGGTGGTATCTTGGTAAAAATGGCCTTGTTGTCCTTTTTAATCTCAATCCAGTTGGGGTTATAACCAGTCAGGCGATATCTGAAACTGTTCTTCTGAGGAAGAAGAAAATTATTGGCTACGAATTCAAATCTCAGTGAATTCTGGTTGTAATTCAATTCAAGATGGTCGAGAGTCAAAAGCGACTGTTTAATCAGGACAGGATCGCTGATATGGTTCACAGCCTGATTATTGATCTCCAAACCAGTAACATACGTTTCAGGCACAACCGGATTCTCTTTCATCATCATTGGATCAAACCGTGTAAATCCGTTCGATCCGCCAAAAAATAACTCACCGTTTCTTGCCTTGAAGGCAGAGCCTGGATTGAACTGGTTTCCCTGCAAACCGTCTGTGTAATCAAAATTCCGAAAATGACCATTTACCGGGGACCATGCTGAAATACCATTTTCCGTACTCATCCAGACCACCCCTGCGTTGTCCTCCAAAATACCGTACACGTCGTTCCCAGGAAGGCCTTCCTTCTTCGATAGTTGGGAAAAAGAGCCTGTTTTCGGGTCAAATATATTGACACCGCCTCCCGCTGTCCCGATCCAGATATTTTGTTTGGAGTCTTCAAGCAGCGAATAGATTACGTTGCTGCTTATGCGGTTATTTTTATCCTCATTGTAAAAATACCTCCTGAATTTTTCGGAGCCCTTGTCCTTTACGTTGAGGCCAACGTTTGTACCAACCCACAGATTCCCCTTCGAATCGATTAAAAGAGACCTAACCATACTGGAAGATAGAGATTCAGGATCGGAACTATTGGGTAAATAATGTTTAACCTGGCGGGTCAGATAATCGTAGTAATACAACCCCCTCATGGAAGAGGCAAACCAGACACCATCTTTCCCGGAAGCAATATCATAAAACTGTTCCTTGTAATCTTCGATCAGATCAAAGTGTTTGTATTCTTTTGATCCAAAAGTTCGAAAGAATATTCCTGAGGCGAAAGTACCAATCCAGAGAGTCCCGAATTTATCTGTGTCGAGGGATTTAATGTGGTTGACGAGGCCTTTTGAACTATTGATATTCGAAAGGGTAAAATTATGCGTTCCAATATTTAAATAATTCAGATGTCCTTCTTCTGTGGCAGCGATAATGTTACCGTCTGCGGTTTCCTCAAAATCACTTATAACATTATCGCTCAATGAATTATCATAGGTTTCACGTTTATAGTGTTCGAAACTGTTTGACCATTCATTGATGTAACTCAATCCTCCCGACCAGGTTCCAATCCATATTCCTTTCTTTGAATCACGATAGATCTGGAATATACTGCTGTTCAGCAATCCGGGATATTTTGCTTTGTCGATCACTTCAATTCCTCCGGGTTTCATCCTGGCCAAACCTTTAAAGGTGCCGATCCAAATTTCGTTTCTATTCCTGAAGATGGTCCTTACCCGTGAACTCGGAATTTTGTTTCTTCCCTCCACATTGTCACCAAAGTGTTCCTTTAGAATTCCCTGTTTTGTGAATAGATCAGCCCCGCCCCAATCGTAACCGATCCATACCTGATCACCATCCGGCAGGATAGCAAAAACACTTTCTGTCCGCTCCTGCGCAAATAGCTTTATTTCGTGATACGGATAATCGCAATAAAAAATACCTCCGTTCATTCCGCCAAGCCAAATCCTTCCGTCATTCGGATCAAAGGCGGCTATCCTGATCTGATCATTTCTCTGATTCTCGGGAAGAGGCAGATAATGAACTACATTGGTTTTGAAATCAATCGACGAAAACCCTGAATTATCAACCATCCAGTAAGTACTGTCTGCGGTCTGGAGAATTTGGTTCACATTGGAGCCCCGCGGATTTCCGGCCGTATCATGAAACAAGTATCTTCGGAAATTCTCATTTTGAAAGTCAAACTGAGCTATTCCATTGTTGGTCGAAATCCACAGTTCATCCTTCAGATCACGGTATAATGACCTGATCGTATTACCAGGCAAGGAATATTTATCGTCAGGCGAGTTGATAAATTTAATAGTTTCCACCGAATTGTACCGATAAACGCCACTATTCGAACCGAACCAGATGAAGCCAAATTTATCCTCACAAATGGTATTGATCGCATCGAATGTAAAGCCACCTTCAGGAGAAATCTTCACTATTTTGAAATCATCTGCTTTGGAAGGAAAAGACTGAAAAAATGTAAGAAATGAAAAGCAAAGGATGATAAATACCACGGCTCCCGACTGCAGTTTGCGTGACCGAATAGTAAGTCTTTGTTTATACATTATCACAACATGAATACTGTGCCTCATAGATTCTAATACCTGCCAAATTTCCGTTTGGATTACTAATTAATGAATAAAATACCTGATGTGATAGAAGCAGCCAAAGGAAGCTTGTTTGATTAGGCGAAGGTAAGCATTTGATCATTTTGAGCTGACACAAAAATCATTTTTTAACAAATGTGTCAAAATTGATACATCCGTTACATTCTGACACATAATTGACAGAAACTGATACATGATTTATCTTTGGGAGGGAAGAGTTCAGATTATTTTTGGGGTTACTTGTCATATCCGAATTAACTAAACCGGATAAAATGAAAAAAATGAAAAACTTCACCAAAGTGGTTTACTTTGTGTCCGTTCTGGATCTGCTCTTTTCAGGCTGTCAAACAGGAAACCACCGAGCCAATGGTTCTTACGAACTGATAAAGAGTCAGCTTAAATTACTGGCAGTTAACTTCAAAGTGGCCAAAACCCTAACAACGCGAAAAGATGTTGTCACCATACGAAGCCTGAACAGTGATGGCACCCTAAATCTGATTCCCTCCAAAGACTGGTGCAGCGGGTTTTATGCAGGATCATTATGGTATGGCTCAATTTTAACAGGAGATACAGAACTGCAAAAGCTAGCTGTTGAATTCACCACCCCCCTGGAACAGGAAAAATTAAACGGAAAGACCCATGACATGGGTTTTAAAATGATGTGCAGTTATGGCCAGGGATATCACCTTACAAAAGATTCAGTTTACAGGGATATATTGATCCAGTCGGCTAAAACCCTCACGAAACGGTTCAACGAAAAAGTGGGCGCATTCCGTTCCTGGGATCACAGCAAGGACAAGTGGCAGTTCCCGGTAATTATTGACAATATGATGAATCTGGAACTTCTTTTCTGGGCTTCCCGCCAAACAGGTGACCAACAATATTACAATATAGCCGTTAAGCACGCGGAAACAACCTTGGCCAACCATTTTCGTGCTGACAATAGTTCCTATCATGTCATTGATTACGACAGCATAACAGGGAAAGTACTCCAAAAGACCACACATCAGGGGTTTTCCGATTCTTCGGCCTGGGCAAGGGGCCAGGCCTGGGGCTTGTATGGATATACCATGTGCTACCGTGAAACAGGGATTGTCAGTTTCCTGTATCAGGCCGAAAAAATTGCAGCTTTCATTCTGAACCATCCGAACCTGCCAGCTGATAAAATTCCCTACTGGGATTTTGATGCACCTGAAGCTTCCGTTAGGCCCAGAGACGTTTCAGCCGCTGCAATAACAGCATCTGCACTTTTGGAACTGGCACAATTTTCACCTTCGAAAAAAGATTTCTACATCAAATCAGCAGAAACCATCCTGAAAAGCCTGAATAAAGACTATTTATCCAAACCAGGCGAAAACAAAGGTTTTCTGCTTGGCCATTCAACAGGCTCATATCCGCAGCACGTTGAAGTGGATGTGCCGATCAATTATGCCGATTACTATTATCTGGAAGCACTTGTTAGACAAAATAATTTCAATCACCTTAAAAAATAGAAGTTTTATGTAAATTAAATTTTTAACTATGAAAAAAAATCGAGTTTTTATCAGATTACTAATGGTTCTGATACCCTGGCTGCTCGCGGGTCTGTCTGTTGTGGCGCAAAATACGGTTTACTCCGGAAAAGTCACAGAAAAGGACGGATCTTCCATTCCGGGAGTATCGGTTGTCGTAAAAGGACAAAGCATTGGAACTACAACGGATATGGACGGAAAATTCACGCTATCTGTACCCGCAGGCTCCAAGGTTTTGGTATTTTCATTTATCGGGCTGAAATCCCAGGAGATTACTCTCGGGACCAGTAAGACTCTGAATGTCATCATGGCTTCCGAGTCTGTTGATGTGGAAGAAGTTGTTGTTGTTGGTTTCGGTACGCAGAAAAAGGTGAATCTGACCGGAGCCGTTGCAGCCGTTAAAATCGACGAAAAGTTAACAAACCGATCCTTGACGAACTTATCTTCCGGTATGGAAGGTCTTGTTCCCGGTCTGGCCGTCACACAATCTTCGGGAATGGCAGGAAATGACAACGCAACCTTGCTTATCCGTGGTATGGGAACTGTCAACTCTTCCTCACCCCTTGTTGTCGTGGATGGTATGCCCGATGTGGATATGAACAGAATCAACATGAGTGATGTAGAAAGCATTTCCGTACTAAAGGATGCTGCTTCTTCTGCTGTTTATGGTTCTCGCGCTGCCAACGGAGTTATTCTGATCACAACGAAATCAGGCAAAGGTTCAGGCAAAACCTCCATCAATTTCTCAAGTTCGTTTGCTACGACCACTCCGACCAAAGCGTATGACTTTATGGCCGACTATCCCCGTGCACTGACACTGGAGCAAAGGGCCGCTTCTGTCAGTACGCTTCGCTCCAACTACATTTACAAGGATGGCACCATCGACCAGTGGTTGGCTCTTGGAATGATCAATCCGCTTGCCTATCCGAATACAGACTGGTGGAATGTCATCATGCGTACGGGTTCTGTCAAAAATTACAATCTTTCGGCATCAGGAAGCAACGATAAGTCCAACTTTTTTATCTCTGTTGGTATAATGGACGAAAAAGGTCTGCAGATCAACAACGACAATACCCGTTACAACGCACGTTTTAATTATGATTACAAGGTAAAGGACAACGTCACGGTTGGTGTTAAATTTGCAGGCAACTGGTCAAAATACACCTATTATTATGCACAGGGATTCACAGACCCAGCGTCAACCAACACGGCAGGATATGACATGCAATACGCCGTTGCTGGTATTACTCCTTACGATCCGGTTAGTGGAAATTATGGCGGTGTAATGGCCTACAGTGAAGATCCCCAGGCATACAATCCCTACACCAACTACATCAACAACCTCAACTACCAGAATCGCCAGGAGGCAAATACGAGTATTTATGGTGACTGGAAACCTATCAAAGGTCTTACGGCTCGCATTGAATACCAGCTCAATTATTACAACCAATTTTTATGGGCAGCTGCGACACCAAACCAGGCATACAACTTTCAGACCAATTCATTTGGATCACGTGTTTATGTTGGAGCCAATGCAGGCGTGAGCAATGCCACGAATACAGGTTATAAAACGCAGTTAAACGGAAGCCTGAACTATCACAAGCTGATCAACATGCATCATGACATCAACATCATGGCTGTTTATAGCGAGGAGTACTGGTACGACCGTTATCAGTATTCTCAGAGAAACGACAGACTATATCCGACTCTTCACGAAATTGATGCAGCTCTTACAACCATCCAGTCTACAGGAGGAAATTCAAACACGGAGGGTCTGCGTTCCTTTATTGGCCGGATGAACTACACGGCTTTTGATAAATATCTGCTGGAAGCCAATTTCCGCTACGACGGATCTTCCAAGTTCCTTCCCGGTCACCAGTACGGTTTTTTCCCTTCAGTTGCTGCCGGATGGCGTTTTACCCAGGAAGACTTCCTGAAGAAATACACATCAGGGTGGCTTAGCAGTGGTAAACTGAGAGCTTCCTATGGTACGCTAGGTAATAATAGCGGTGTCGGACGTTACGAACAACAACCAACCATGGGCGCCAGTGCCTATATGACAGGAGGTTCCATCGTGAATGGTTTTATCCAGCAAAAAATGACCAACGAGAATCTTTCCTGGGAGTCAACCTCTGTATTCAATGTCGGTTTCGACCTTGGATTCCTGAAAAATCGTCTGACTGCCGAAATTGACTATTATGACCGTCTGACAACAGGAATGAACCAGCCATCGTCCATGTCCAACCTTTTGACGGGAGCCTATACCGCGCCTCGCGTAAACATAGGCAACTTAAGGAATCGCGGGACTGAAATCAATCTTACCTGGAAAGACCATATTGGAAAATTCAATTACATGGTGAACGCAAATGCCTCCTATAATGCCACCGTTCTTGAAACATGGAGTGGATTTTTGGACAGGGGTTATGTCTACCTCGGCATGCCGTACCACTTTGTTTATGGTTACCAGGACAACGGAATTGCCAAAACGTGGCAGGATGTTTACAATGCAACGCCTCAGGGTGCATCTCCCGGAGACCTTCTTCTGAAAGACGTTAACGGTGACGGCAAAATAGACGGAAACGACCAGGTTGCCCAACCAAAATACCAACGTGACAGGCCAACTACTTATTTCGCCTTTAACGGCAGTTGTTCCTGGAAGGGATTTGACCTGAACATCTTGTTACAAGGTTCTGCAGGTCGTAAAGACTATTGGTTGAATAATTTCAATACCACCAACATACCCCAGACCAGGTACGCATCAAGCTGGGAACAGTTTAACAACACATGGGCGGTAACGAACCCGAATGGCGTATGGCCTCGTCTTGCCGGTCCTGGGAACAACGTCACCACGACTAGTTTCTGGCTCGACAACCTGAGTTACCTCCGGTTCAAGAATATTCAAATTGGTTACAATCTACCAAAGAAATGGCTGTCGAAATTAACAATCGACAACCTGCGCTTGTACGCATCTGCAGAGAACCTGGCAACTCTAACGACCTTCAGGGGTCTTGATCCTGAGCGTACGGGGAATGCCAGTGACATGTATCCTTTGAATAAATCATTCTCACTTGGTATTAACCTTGGTTTTTAATAAGCTGAAATTATGAAAAGATTAAATTTAAAAATATTTGTCATTACTGCGGTTGCAGGAATGGCGTTTATGACAAGTTCCTGTACGAAGAATCTGCTGGAACAAACTCCTACGGTAGATCTGCCTTCTTCAGCTTTTTGGAATACGGAAGCTGATGCCACCACCGCGCTAATGGGCGCTTATTCTGCTGTCAGGCCACTGTTTGACAGGGATTACTACATGGACGGACAGTCTGAATATGTCAGAGCCCGTGGAACGAGTACGACAAGCGGGAACCTTCGTCTGGGAGACGCCTACAACGGAGGCAACTATAATCCCAACGGTTATGGAAGCAGCTTTGATAAAATGTACCAGTATCTTTATGGTGGTGTGAACCGTTGCAATTATGTGATCGAAAATGTGAAGAAGATGTTGCCGACGGCGAAAGCCTCTTCAGTCCCGGGTCTTGAACTGGTCATCGGTGAAGCCAAACTTCTCCGTGGCATGGTTTATTTCCGCCTGATCTCTATGTGGGGTGATGTTCCTTATTTCACCTATATTGCCTATGCTGATGCAGACGTATCAACCCTTTCAAGGATTCCTATCGCTCAGATCAAGGATTCTATCATGGCCGATTTTACCTATGCTTTTGATAAATTACCTGCCAAAGCATCGGTATCCGGACGTGCAGCAAAACCTGCAGCCCTAGCCTTCAGAGGTAAATTGCAACTTTTCTGGGCATGCTGGAACAAGAACGGATGGCCTGAACTGGATACATTCAAACCAAGCACCACCGCAGCAACAGCTGCCTATACTGCAGCTGCTGCCGATTTCAAAGCAGTAATCAACAATTATGGACTTACCCTCTTCCGCAATGGAGACCCGGGTAGCTGGGGAACAATGGGTGCCGCAGATGTTTTGCCAAATTATTTCGATCTCTTTATGCCGGCTGCCAATGCTGATCCTGAACTGATCATGGCATTTACGCACGGTGGTACTGGAACCAACCAGGGAGAAGAACTGATGCGCGATTTCGCGGGACGTTCCCACGAAGGTTCACAATGCTGGGTCTCTCCGCGTTACGAGATTGCCGACAGATACCAGTCTACGATTACAGGCGACTTCGCGGCTCCGATGATTCCGACCAACCCAACAACTGCCGGTGCCCGTACAAAACTTAACTCCGCCGTCAACCCTGCCAGTTATGCCAACCGCGATTACCGTATGAAATCTTCCATTATGTGGGATTACGAGATGAGTATAGGAATGGTATCCCTTGCCTCTACCGGATGGTGTCCTTTTATTTACAAATCATGGGCAGCACAGGTAGTAATCAACGGTGTATCTTATTTGACATACAATACCGACGGGTCTAACTCAGGCTATGTATTCCGCAAATTCGTTCGCAATTATGCAGGACAGGGACGCAGCGATGGCAATTACAGCTGGCCTGTGATGAGACTTGCCGATGTCTATCTGATGTATGCCGAAGCCACCAACGAGATCAACGGACCTCAGGCCGACGCCATTGGCCTTGTCAATCAGATTCGCCACCGTGGCAATCTTCCTGCCCTTGCAGCCTCCAAGACGGCCGACAAGAATACGTTCTTCTCAGCCATTGAACAGGAACGGATTGTTGAACTTCTTGCAGAAGGACAACGCGGATTTGACCTTCGTCGTTGGAGAGCCATCGAAAGAGTATGGTGTCCTCCATACGGAATCGGAGTTTGGCGCATAGATACCAATGGTGCAAATCAGAGTCAATACTTTGTAAATACCTCTGAATTAGCCTATCAACAGTGCTACATTTTCAGAATTCCTCCAGGCGAACGCAACAGGAATCCTAATCTGACTCAGAACAAACCTTGGTTGTAATGATCTTACATATACATTTAAAATTAGATACAATGAAAAAACATTTTATAAAATTCCTGATCCTCCTCCTGGTCATATTTGCCTGGGTTCGATGCGCCAAGAATTTCCCCACTGACGAAGATGGCCTCCTGATAACGACCAGGGGACAATGCTATGTAGGTAATTTTGAGTTGCTTGGTGCGGATTTCCAGACCGTCAGGACCGCAGCCGCTGTGATAGATACGACAGCCCAGACAATCAATACAACTGTCATGTTTGGCACAGACCTGAAGAACCTGTTTCCTCAGTTTTCACTGGTAACTGATGCCAAACTGGATCCCAAGATCACCGGAAAGGTTGATTTCTCTGATTTGGCAAATCCAAAAAAATGGACGGTTGTCTCAGGAAACCGTCTGGTGAGAAAAACATATACGGTTTATATTACAGTTCAACCGAAACCTTAAAACGACAGACTATGCAACGTAAATATTTAAGCTTAATCACAGTAATGTTGGTGGCCATATTCTTTTCATCCTGCCAGGACAAGGAATATGCATTGCCACTTGGTAAAACAGGATTGAACAACGACTGTATCAAAAGAACCCTGGGACCAAATATCGTGGGCGCCAACATCGAATTTGCCTATGCCATGGCCCTGCCGGCCAGTGAAGGTAAAATTGTATCATCACAGGTAGTAGCAACGATCGCAGGAGCCACAGGCACCTATCTTGAAAACAGGTCTTTTTACACCAATTCAAGCGGTGTAGATGTAGGAATTACTGTCGGATCCGCTTCAGTTACCACCGATGTCAAAACCATGGTTACCTTTACCAAGGATACATGCGCCGCAACACTCCGCTATTTCTACACCATACCTGAAGCAGCCAGGGGTGGTTCCGTATCCTTTAAGTTTTCTGCCACGGCAAGCAATGGTCAGACTGTTTCGTACGACATGGGACCCTATACAATTACCACCATGGATATGAAACTTGATCTTGTGTGCACAGACAACAAGGCCATGTATCTGTCCATCGCCGACATGGCATTGTATGATGCCGCCGGAGCAGCTGCCAATGCAGCCAACATCGACCTTGTTTATTTGTATCGTAACATCGCGGGGATAACATTTACCCATGCCCTTGTTTCGCCTGCAGCGAGTACGGATTACCTTCCAGGAGTTACATTGCCGACAGGTGTCAACAAAAGCACCAAGATGTCGAAAACCTGGGCGCTGAACGATTTCAATCTCGCACGTCTCCAGTATGGTATCTATATCGACGATGTTGATTTCAAAGTACTCGATTTTACCAATGCTCCAAATTTCGTCATCAACCTCAAAGCGCAAGCCGGTACATGGGTTGAGACTGCCGATGGTAAATACAGGGCTTACATCTACATCAATGCCGTCAACAACACGGCTCCAAGTATGACTGTCAGTATCAAGAGATACAAAATGAAGTAACATCATAATTTGAAAAGAGCCGTTGATAGGAGGGATCTCCTTTCAATGGCTCTTTTTGCTTGAAACTGGTGGCTTTTATCTTTTGTTACAAGTTACAGGTTACGGGGTATTAAGATTGATAAGTTCGCATAACATTGAATCGTCAGAGAGTTCGGTTCATCTGCACTTTGCGTCCTTTGTGTCTGCCTTTGAGACCTTTGTGGTGAATAAAATACTTTTTAACCACGAAGGTCTCAAAGTTGAGCACAAAAATCTCTAAGTAATTCGCTGATTAATAACCTAACCAATAAGTACGAAAGATTTTGAAGGAATGACTAATATGCTCAACAATGAAAAAGAGTTCAATATTTAGAATCGCCTTTTGGTTATTATTATCAGTATTAATCTGGTCAACTGAGTCTGTTTCGGCTCAAAAATTCATCCATCCGGGAATAGATCAGACTTCAGCCGATCTGTCCTACATGAAGAAACAGGTACTGGCAGGCGTACAGCCCTGGAAGGATGCATTTGATAGGCTGAAAACAACCTCAGATCTTCAGTTTCAGACAATAGCATTCACGCATGTTTTAAGGGGCCCTTATGGAAAACCCAATATTGGAGGCGACGACCTTTCGAAAGGTTCAAATATGGCCTACAATTGCGCATTGATGGGTTACATCACAGGCGACAAAGCCTATTCGGATAAGGCCAAGGAAATTATCAATGCCTGGACCCCCGTTTTATGGGATTTTGATTACAACGACGCCAAACTGCTGGCTGGCTGGACTGGCCATATACTTTGTAATGCCGCCGAGATACTCAGATACACTGATACAGGCTGGCAACAAAAAGAGATTGACCGTTTTAAGCAGATGCTGATGACGGTATACTACCCGCTGATTCGATTCTATTACCCGCAGGCCAACGGGAACTGGGATGGGGCAATCATCCACACCATTCTGGCCATTGCCATCTTCACCGACAACCGCGAGATGTTTGACAACGCGTTGGATCATTTCTACCACTCTCCCGTCAATGGAAGCATCTTCAAGTACATCTATCCCAGCGGACAATGCCAGGAATCGATGCGCGACCAGGGTCACGTTCAACTCGGCATCGGCGAGTTTGCGGGGGCAGCCAAGGTTGCCTATACACAGGGTGTTGACCTGTTCTCCATCGCCGACAACAGGATTGGCCTAGGATATGAATACACGGCTCAATACCTGCTGGGTAAAACACCTCATTGCTACGGCAAAATCTCCGATCGTGCCAAAAACCTCCGCGACGATTACGAATATGTTTACAGACACTATGCCGCACAGGGAATAGATCTTCCATACACGAAAATGGCTGCCGACTCCGTTCGCAGCAAGGCAGGCAGAAGTGTGCTGACCGCTTTCCGAGCTCCTGCCGGGAAGGTAATAACTAAAAAAGATGCACCGGCTCCGTCAAAAATAGCCTTCCCGGCTGGAGCCATGGAAAATGCCGTCAGCAAGGTTCCTGCCAGTGCTATTCGGGTCAATCCGGGACAGTCCATTCAGGCAGCCCTTGATGAGGCAGCAGCTAAAAAAGGATGGGTAGTTGCGACTGCCGGTTTGCATAAATTGCCGGCCACGCTGAAGATTCCTTCCGGTATTACCCTATCGGGGGAAGGTCTCCAAACAATCCTTATGCTTGACCCAGCTTCCGGACTGCGGGATGCCATTGTGAATGCAACGGATGACATGCATGACATCACGATTTGCAATCTGGTATTGGAAGGCGCCCCGGATCCTGATCCTGGAAGCGATCCCAACAGCAAACGCTCCTACAGGGGAACATACAACAGGGGTGGCTTCCTATTCTACGGAAAACAGGAAGGTTCTATGAAAAACATAACTTTCAGGAATCTGACCGTCAGAAACTGTACCTTCAACGGCCTATTCATCACGGGTGCAGAAAATGTGAGCCTGATCAGCTGTGACCTGAACGAAAACGGCATGAGCGTTCCTTCAGGCGCACGACAACTGCATAATTTGTTACTTTCCCATTGTTCCACGGTATCAATCAGCGACAGCCGTTTGGACACCTCTCCACTGGGCTGTGGAATCGCACTTACCAATTGCAACAATGTAAAAGTGACCAACTGCGAAATCGCCCGGAACGGCTGGTATGGGGTGCTGGTATCCGAAAGCAGCGATGTTGCAGTCACGGGAAACCTGGTAGAAGCCAATGATGCAGATGGCATCATGATACAGTATCTCTACTTCGGTTCAAAAAATATCACTGTCAGCAAGAACCTGATCCATTACAACAACGGTTTCGGTGTGATTTCCTACGGGGCAAAAAATGTCAAATCAACCGAAAACAGGTATGCAGGGAACGGCGTGGATCTGAAATCAAACGAGAAGATCAGTCCGGAGAAATTTATCAACATACATTAAAAAGGGATTATTTACTTTGAGTCCTTTGAGTTATCCTTAGAGTCCTTTGTGGTTAGATGGATAGATTTAACCCCAAAGGACACAAAGTACCTCACTAAGGACACAAAGTAATAGGTCATTCGAGGATAATTGAAACAAATTCAAAACACTATTTAAATCATTGATGAGATATTTATACCTCATGTTATTCTACCTATTACTGCTTTTTACCGCTTGTGCCCAGGATAAATCCCCGGCGGTCAGCAATGGCACCCTGATTTTTCAGTCCGGATTTGAGCCCGATTCAAAGGTTGTTCCAAGCGGAGCTGAAGCGGATATCATTGGTACCGATCATTCACTCGCCGATCACAATGACTGGATCGCAGATCTGGATAACAATCCCGATATCGGCAACTTCAGTCTGCAATACCAGGGAGGCGACTCTACCCAGCGCTTTGCCAGGATCATCCAGGAACCGGGGAATTCTGCCAACCACGTTCTACAGTTCTGGCTGAACGACGCCAATGTAGAGGCATCGAAAGGGCGAATCCAGGGTAACCTTTACGGCAACAAGGGCATGAAGGAGTTTTACCAGTCGGAAAGGATTTTCTTACCCGCCGATTTCAACGCAGTCCGCACCTATCCCGATATCATCAACTGGCTGACCATTGCCGAATTCTGGAACAATATCACCTGGAGCCAGACAGTTCCATACGGATTCAGAATCACCCTTGGAATTGGCAAACCCGTTTCCGGAGAGAGTGATTTGTATTTCATCCTGGATGGTCAAAATTGTGATCTTGCCTCAGATGGCAGCCAGAAATACACCACACTCTGGTCTGAAACCAATCAGAAACAGAAGGTACCTATCGGGAAATGGTTTACCCTGGAATATTATTACAAGGAAGGAAATGCCGAAAATGGGAAATTTTACATGACCATTCAACCCGATGGTGCAGAAAAAGTGAATGTTTTCAACCTCACAACCATTACGCACAACTCCAAGGACCCCAGTCCCGACGGTGTAACCGATTTCAATCCGATCAAATTGTACACCTCAAAGCCGTTGATTGATTACATGCGAAGCCAGCACAAAACGCTACAGATATATTGGGATGATTTTAAACTTTGGAAAGACAAACGACCTTGATGGATACTAAAGATTTAACACGTTTAGAAACCGGAAATACCATACAAACCTTGACAAGTTAAAAATCTTCTTTGCGAACTTTGCGATACACTTTGCGCACTTTGCGTGAAAAAATAATCACGCAAAGAATAATGAGTAAATTAAATGACAAGCTGCTTCACAAAAAATTAATAATTTTCAAATGAAGAATCTAATTCTTTTCATGATCCTGTTCACTGGAATAATCAAGGTACAGGGATCCCCCAATCCTGCCAATGCTGACCTGGAACTTATCAGAGCCAAGGTAAAAGCAGAAATGATGGCTCAACCGGTGGATGAACCGGCAGTCAGGGCTTTGATAGCCACCATTCTCCCTGATGGGACCTGGCCCGGCATCAATTACAAGGATGTCTCGAACACGGGGTTTCAGCATCGGGTCCATCTCGGTAACATGGTAAAAATGGCGCTCGCATTTGAGAAGAAAGGCTCGAAACTGAAAGGTGATGCCAAATTGAAAAAGAGTATTTATTCGGCGCTAAACTATTGGATTCCCAATGATTTTATTTGTGACAACTGGTGGTGGAACCAGATCGGAACTCCCAACGAACTGATCAGCCTTCTGATGATCATGGACACTGATCTGACCAAAGAGCAAGTGGCAAAAATCCTGCCGATGATCGGTCGTGCAAACCTCACCGCCACAGGCGCCCGTCCGAGTGGTGATCGCATCAAAATCGCTGGAATCCTGGCCAAAACCCTGCTTTACAAGCGTGACGTGGAACAATTCAACGAAGTCATCAAGGTCATCGAGGGCGAAATTAAATTTGCCACAGGCCGAGGAATGCAGTACGATTACAGCTTTCACCACCGTGAAGACAAGGTCAACAATACCACTTCATACGGAATGGGATACGCCGATGCCTTTGCCGAATGGGCATCCCTTGTAGCCGGAACCAAATATAAATTCTCAGACCCTGCGCTTCACCAGCTCACCGATTATTACCTCGACGGAATATGCAAGCAGTTGATATTCGGAAAATCACCCGATCCCGGAGCCAAGAACCGCGACATAACCCGTTTCGACGGGGAAAAAATCCTGGGATCTGCACCGCTCGAAAGATTATTGACGGCGACGGATTACCGCAAAAAAGAGATGGAGGAAATCATCAAACTCCGTAAGGGGGAACCCGGTGTGCCTTCCTCATTCAGTACTTTTTTCTGGCAATCAGAACATTTCACCATCCAGCGACCCGATTTTTTCACCTCCGTGAGAATGTATTCCACGCGGGATTGCAACATGGAATCCCCTTACAACGGCGAAGGGCTTGTGAACCATTTCCGTGGCGACGGGACAAACTATATTTCCAAATCAGGCCGGGAATATGAGGACCTTGCGCCCATGAACGACTGGCAAAAAATCCCGGGCACTACAATAGTTCAGAAACCTGTCATGCCTTCCGAAAAAGAGATCCAAAAGTGGGGACTTACCGATTTTGTAGGCGCAGCCACCGATGGGAAATATGGCGTGGTGGCATTCGATTTCAAAAGCCCGCACGATCCGTTGGTAGCCAAAAAATCATGGTTCTTCTTCGACCACGAATATGTTTGTCTGGGTGCCGGAATTACGGCCACCACCGATCTTCCCGTTGCTACAACACTAAACCAGTGTCTGTTGCTAAGTTATGTGGTAGTGATGAGCGACAACAAAAAAGCAGTTATTGACCGTGGCGAGCGCAAGATGTCCAATGTCAACTGGGTATTGCACGATGGAGTGGGTTATTTCTTCCCCAAACCGACGGATGTCAACATGATGAACAATGCAAAGAGTGGTAGCTGGTACAAAATCAACCACCAGATGGACTCACCCAGGGAAGAATCAAGCAGGGAAGTTTTCAAACTTTGGATTGACCATGGACCACGACCACAAAATGCAGTTTACACGTACATCGTTATTCCTAATACTACTGAAAAGGAAATGGAGAACCAACCCTGCAAGGAGATTTCCATCCTGTCAAATTCACCTGAAATTCAGGCAGTAAAACATTCCGGATTAAATCTTTCTGAAATCATATTCTATACCTCCGGCGAAATCCAGGTATCTGAAGGTCTGAAAATAGGGATGGACAGTCCGGGTGCAATGATGGCCAAAACAGAGGGTCACGCCATCAAACAGATTACCGTGTCTGATCCTTCCCGCAAACTGGGCAAAATCCATCTGACGGTGACCGGAAAAATTGAAAAAACCGGCGCCAACTATAAATCAGTTTGGAACAATCAAAAGCAGATCAGCGAAATATCAATTGATTTGCCTCAAACGGTTTATGCAGGTAAAAGCGTAACAATCGAATTATGAATGATGAATGATGGTTTTTTTGAATCATCACATCAACTCATCAGCTAATCATCACATCGTCGAATTGTCGAATTATCAAATTTTTTAATGAAAATCACACGTATCCCAGTACTTACTTTGCATCTGATCATTGGCCTTCTGCTCTTTTCTGAGTGCAAGGGCAAAATGACGGATGAAAGCAACACAACTGATCCGGTGGTGGACAAGTACGCCAACCCGCTTAAAGTCGTCGCCACTTTCCCGGTAGGTACAGTGATGAGCCTGAGTACTTTCAGCAACGCTCCGGCGCTTGCCACCGTGAAAAAGGAGTTCAGCAGCGTTACCTGCGAGAATGCGATGAAAATAGCAGCAACACAGCCATCCGCAACCACCTTTACTTTCACGGAGGCAGATTCGATAACAAATTATTGTATCAGAAACGGAATCCGCCTGCATGGTCACAATCTGGTGTGGCATCAAAGCCTGCCCTCATGGCTCACAGCTTTCCAGGGTGATTCCGCAGCCTTTGAGAACATCCTGAAAACCCGGATAAAAACGATGCTGACCCACTTTAAGGGTCGCGTCAAGTCGTGGGATGTGGTCAATGAAGCTTTCAGCGATGACGGAACATTAAGGGCCTTTGCAACGGGTACCAACACCAATACCAGCCTCTGGGCGCAGAAGCTGGGAAAAGATTATGTGGCAAGGTGCTTCCAGTATGCCCATGAAGCCGATCCTGATGCGAAGCTTTTTTACAATGATTACGGACAGGAATACAGTTCAGCCAAAACTTCCGCAATACTTGCCATGGTAGCTGATTTCAAGAAAAGAGGAATTCCTATTGATGGAATCGGACTGCAATTCCATACCAACATACAGCGATCCGATGCAAATCTCACCAATGCGATTACCCAAATGGCCTCAACGGGATTGCTTATCCACATTTCAGAACTGGATATCAGCATGAATGGTTCGCAAACCTATACACAGCCTACCTCCGCCATGCTTGATTTGCAAAAAAGCAAAATGAATACGATAGCGGCTTTTTACAAAACCATACCTGTGGCCCAGCAATTCGGAATTACCTTTTGGGGAATTTCAGATGCGAATTCATGGATCAAAAACGACTGGCCATTGCTCTTTGACGCCACTTTCGCAAAAAAACCGGCTTATTACGGATTTTGGGATGGATTGAAAAATTAAAATTTAATTAAAACCTTTGAGTAAAAATACTTTGTGTTCCACTCGCTTAGACCTTTGCGTCCTTTGTGGTAAAATTAAGGATCTTACCACAAAGGAAACGAAGGAAAACACAAAGGACACAAAGTAAATAAAACATTGATTATATATAAATTAGGTCAATTTACTGATCACAAAATCGAAATTATGAACTTAAAAAAGGGGTTACTTATTATTCTTTTTGCTATTTCCCTGACGGGGATATCAAATGCCCAGAACATGATTTTACCGGATGCTTCCAAAATACTGCAGCATCCGCGAATTCTGCTTACCGGAGGTGAAGAGGCCATGATCAAACAATCCATTGCCACCAATCCTACCTGGAAGAAAATGCATGAAGCCATCCTGCAATCCGCTGATAACCTTTTGGAAAAACCGCCAATTGAGCGGATCCAGATCGGAAGGCGACTGCTTGACAAATCGCGTGAGGCGCTCCGCCGGATCTTCCAGCTCTCCTATGCCTGGAGGATAACGGGAGATGTAAAATATTTCGCCCGTTGCGAAAAAGAGATGATCGCCATCTCCAGATTCACAGACTGGAACCCAACCCATTTCCTCGATGTTGCTGAGATGACCATGGCCATGTCCATCGGATACGACTGGCTGTATCCCAAACTATCGGATGCCTCCCGGAAGTCGATCAGCGAGGCCATCACCTACAAGGGAATCTATCCTTCACTCGATCCGCTGTACAACAGCTGGCTCACAGCTACCAACAACTGGAACCAGGTTTGCAACGCCGGCATCACTTATGGAGCCCTGGCAGTTTATGAGGATCACACCCAGCTAGCCAAAAGCCTGATAGAAAGAGCGGTAAAGTCCATTCCGACCTGCATGGGTGAATACAAACCCGACGGAGCCTATCCCGAAGGTTACGGATACTGGGGTTATGGAACCTCTTTCAACGTCATGTTCCTGAGCGCAATTGAAAAGGTTTTCGGAAGTGATTTCGGATTGAACAATACACCCGGATTCCTGCAAACCGGACAATTTTTTGAAAATATGACAGGTGCAACCGGACTTTGCTTCAACTGGGGTGACAGCGGCCAGGGAGGCAGTCTCAGCCCGGCCATGTTCTGGCTCGCGCAAAAGAACAAGGACCTTTCACAGTTATGGATTGAGAAAAACTATCTGAAACAGGATGATTATCTGAAATTTACCGACGACCGCCTGTTGCCTGCCGTCATGATTTGGGGCAAAGACCTGCCACTGGATAAGGTTACTGAACCCAAATCGATGTTCTGGAAAGGTCAGGGCGCCAATCCCGTTTGCATGATGCGTACCTCCTGGAGCGACAGGAATGCACTCTTCGTCGGATTTAAAGTTGGTTCCGCATCCGTCAACCATGGGCACATGGACATTGGGTCGTTTGTCATGGAATCCGACGGAACCAGATGGGCCAGCGATTTCGGCATGCAGGACTACGAATCTCTCGAATCAAAAGGCATCCAGGTCTTCGGTCGTACCCAGGATGCACAACGATGGAGCATCTTCAGGATCAACAACAGGGCCCACAGTACCCTGACCGTTGACAACCAGCTTCAGGTAGTCAAAGGATATGCCAAAATTGACAAATTCTTTGATCAGTCGGGTTTGATGTTTGCCCAATCCGACCTCACTTCCGTGTATGAAAATCAGCTGGCCTCCGAAAAAAGGGGCATTGCCCTTGTTGACGGACACTACGTGGTGATCAGGGATGAGATGGAGGCTACGAATAAACCTACGACTGTCCGCTGGACCATGATGACCTCAGCTACCCCTGTCATCAGGGGAAATTCCATCACATTCAGCAAGGAAGGGCACACTTTGGTCATGACGGTCAAAACATCCTCCAAAATAAGAATGAAAACTTGGTCCACTGAACCAACTACAAATTATGATGCCCCGAATCCAGGAAAGACCCTGGTAGGTTTTGAATTTCAACTGAAACCCAACCAGAAGCAGACCATTCAGGTTCAACTTGTGCCAGGTTCCTGTAAAGTGAAGAAATTTGACTTTGATAAAATGTTGGTCAACTGGTACCAGTTAAAATAATGAAAATCAGACACCTGTTATTTATTTTTACATTTCTGATCACCCAACAAGTTTTGGGACAGTCTGACTGGCAAAATATCAAAACCGTCGAGGAAGTTTGCACTGCCTACCCAAAGCAAATCAATTCCATCTTCCTGAACCTCAACCTGAATTATCCTGGACTGGAAGCGGTTAAAAAGGCCTATGAAGGCAACAACCTGACGCTGGCCTGCCAAAACCTGCTCGAATATTATGGCAAAACCGACAGGATAAGGAAAGATATCCCTACGTTAACGCAAAAAACAGCTACTGCAGCAGATTCGGCACTTCAGGATATCTACACCTTTCAACAGGTTTCGGATAAGGTTCCGCGCCTGGCCGACGGTCACCTGAAATGGAATCACATGGGCCCTGCCAATGACATCGAATGGGCCTGGGCACTCAACAGGCACTACCCTACCGGTACGCTTCTGGATGGCTGGGAGGAGACAGGCAATTCCAAGTATGTCAACTACATCGACAGTTTCACCAAAGACTGGATCACCAGCAGCTGGCCCTATCCGGGAGTAAAGAGCCAGACTGCCCTGTGGCGTGGCCTCGAAGTTAGCTTCCGGGTAAAAGTATGGTCGAGGGTCTTCTTCGAATTATGGAATACAAAATTAATCACACCTGCCACCAAATTACTAATTTTAAGCAGCTTGCCGGATCATGCCCATTATGCCAGGAATTTCCATGCACAGGGCAACTGGTTGACCATGGAAATCTCCGGACTTGCCACAGTGGCTTCCTCCTGGCCTGAGTTCAGGAATTCGCCGGCGTGGATGGAATATGCCATCCAAACAATGGTGGCAAGCATGAAGGAACAGGTTTATCCGGATGGCGTACAGACTGAACTAACCTCCAGTTACCATCTCGTGGCACTTTCCAATTTCAACCTGTTTGCGGATATATGCAGAAAAAGCAGTGTCAGCCTGCCGGAATATTATACCAGGACACTCGAGAACATGTGGAATTACCTGGCCTATATCATGCGACCCGATGGTTGTGGTGTGCTCAACAACGATGCAGACCTGATCAACAACCGCAAGAAAATCCTGGATGAGGCTTCCGTTTATCATCGCCCTGACTGGAGCTACATTGCCACGAACGGGAAGGAAGGCACCAAGCCCGAACACTTACCTTCCAATATTTTTCCTTATGCCGGACAACTTATCTCGAGAAGTGATTATGGTCCGGAGGCGCAATGGTCCTTCTTTGATATCGGTCCATGGGGAACCGGGCACCAGCACAACGACAAACTGCATATTTCGGTATTTGCCTTTGGAAGAGATCTTCTGGTTGATGCCGGAAGGTTTGCCTACATGGGAGAAGTTGCCGCCAAATTCAGGAAATATGCAGTCGGAAGTCAGGGCCACAACACGGTAATTGTTGACGGGAAAGGACAGGCGGATGGTCCAAAACGGACGGAAAATCCCCTGACTGAAAATTTATTTGCTATTAGCAATTACTTTGATTACGGCTCAGGAACCTTCAACCAATACGCAGGAATTGAAGGAACATTCAGCCAGACACGGTCAGTAGTTTATGTTCGGGGAAAGTTCTGGGTCGTGACTGATCTTTTGAAGACCGATCGTCCGAGGAAAATTGAAACACTCTGGCACTGGCATCCCGACTGCAAAGTGCAGGCTGAAAAAGACGGCAGAATTACGACACAAAATGACCATGGAAACCTGACGATTATTCCTGTTGACAATCAGGCTTTATCTGTTTCACTGGTAAAAGGGCAGGAGAAACCATTCGTCCAGGGTTGGTACAGCAAGGAATACAATACCTGGCAGCCAAATACTACCGCAGTCTGCTCCCAACAGATAAAATCGGGAGATACCAACGTCTGGATCTTATGGCCATCGGCAGGGAAAGCGCCG
This sequence comes from uncultured Bacteroidia bacterium, assembly GCA_903902325.1. Classification (GTDB taxonomy): domain Bacteria; phylum Bacteroidota; class Bacteroidia; order Bacteroidales; family Prolixibacteraceae; genus CAINVV01. The sequence goes on along the minus strand of CAIUUO010000050.1, from coordinate 82,507 downwards.
GATATTTCGGCCAGGATACTATCGAAGGAGGATAGTGATGTCAGGATTCGTGTAACAGAGAAAGGGATTGGCTCCTGGGATATTCTGGCTCCGTCGCTTGACAGCAAAAAAGTGAAAGTCGATTTCAATACAACCATTAAATAACCTGACTAAACTCACACTAAATTCAGCATGGTGATCCCTCACAATCCTTTAAAAAAAACAATTCTTATCCTTCTCCTGTTTCTGATTTCAGCATCCTGCAAAAAACCGGCAGACCCTGTTGTGTCCGAACCGGAGGTCAAACTGACAGGCATATTAAGTACCCTACAGAAAGTCCATCCCCGGCTGCTGTTAACGGATGCCAGGCTTCAGGAACTGAAAACGCTCAGCCTGACAGATGCCAGGTTGAAAAAATATGCCGATGCAGTTGTTGCGCAAGCCGACAAGGATATCTTCAAAGCGCCCATCCAACACGTCCTGATCGGTCCCAGGCTGCTGGACAAAAGCCGGGAATGCCTGAGCCGGGTGTACGACCTTGCTTTTGCCTATCGCTGGACAGGGTTGGAAAAATACCTCTCTTCTGCCGAGTCCAACATGAGAGTCGTCTGCGACTTTGCCGACTGGAATCCCTCCCATTTCCTGGATATAGCCGAGATGACCCATGCAGTGGCCATCGGATACGACTGGTTGTACAACAAAATGGATCCCGACTTCCGAAATCAGATCAAATCGCGCATGATCCTGCTCGGATTGTATGAAGGATCGAAGGCTTATGCAAGCAATGCTTGGTGGTTCAAATCAGAGTTCAACTGGAACCAGGTATGCAACAGCGGGTTAGCCATTGGAGCCCTCGCGATAGCCGAAACTGATCCCGGCATATCTCTCCCGCTGCTGACCAATGCAATTGCAGGATTACCGTATGCCCTAAAGAGTTATGGACCCGACGGCGTCTGGAGCGAAGGTCCGGGCTATTGGGAATATGCAACGGATTACACAGTTTACGGCCTGGCTTCCATGCAGACCGCCCTTGGTGATAATTTTGGCCTGACCAAATTCGCAGGCCTGAATGTGACAGGCTATTTCCCTATTTACTCCGGCGGGCCAACCGGCTATCTGCTGAATTATGCCGATGCGGGTGAAAAATCCAAACTGGGGGCTCCGGATACCGAAATGTGGCTGGCATCAACCTACAACAACAACCATTTCTCCGATTTCGTGCACGACCAGCTTACTACGGGCACAGCCAATGTCTTTGATGTGATCTGGTACAGGCCTTATGCCAATTCGGCTGCCCAAAGGGATCTGGACAAATTTTTCGACGGAAGCGTTTCACTCTGGCTGTCACGCGGTTCCTGGACAGATCCAACAACCCTCTGGGTCGGTATCAAGGCAGGTTACAACAAGGTCAACCATGCACATCTGGATCTGGGAAACTTCGAAATGGATGCGCTCGGCGTACGGTGGGCAAGGGATCTTGGCTCGGATGATTACGACCTTCCCGATTATTTCGGCGCACTGCGTTATACGTATTACAGGCTGGAATCCATCAGCCACAACGTTCCGCTTCTGAACGGTCAGAACCAGCGCGAAGATGCCACTTCAAAATTCCTGAAACACGCGGAAGGTGTGGCTGAACCATTTTCCGTCCTCGATTTCACGGAAGCATATAAAGACTTTGCAAGTTCAGTCCAGCGTGGTTTAAGGGTGGTGGACAGCCGCAAGGCGATTCTCGTTCAGGATGAATTTGTTTTGGCTAAATCCGCTGCAATCACCTGGGGAATGACCACAGATGCAATCATCGTACTCACCAATTCAAAACAGGCGGAACTCACTCTCGGGGGACAGAAGATGACGGCAAGAATCCTCTCTCCTGCCAATGCAGTCTTCTCCGTTGAATCGGCCCAGCAAGCCGCCCCACAAAAGCTGAATTTGGGAGTCGTCCGTTTGCTGGCCAAAGTACCTGCAACTACCGGGAACGTAACAGTTGCAGTATTACTGTCACCTCAATGGCCCGGTTCAACCACCACAACAACCACCTTACAGCCGCTTTCCGGTTGGAAATAGAAACTTTATACCATGAGAACAATCACTACCATCCTGATCATTCTGACGTTGTCCTTCAGTGTTGCCGGACAGAAGAAACTGGTTCATCCCGGCATGTTGAATTCGAAAATCGAACTCGACTTCATCAGGAAGAAAATCAAAGCAGGCGAGGAACCCTGGAGTTCATCTTTCAAGCTGCTTCAGGCCGACGATCATGCCAAACCGGAATGGCAGCCCAAGCCCATGGCCGATGTCATCCGCGGTTCGTATAATAATCCTAACATTGGCGCCGGGGATTTGGGACACGACGCCCAGGCTGCCTATATCCAGTCGCTCGAATGGAGCCTGACCGGCGATAAGCAATACGCCAGGAAGGCCATTGAAATCATGAATGCATGGTCCTGCAAACTGAAATCCATCACCGGATCAGACATGCAATTGCTGGCAGGAATCACAGGTTACAAATTTTGCAATGCGGCAGAAATCATCAGGCATACTTCGAAACTCTGGAACAAGAAGGATCAGCATCAGTTTGAGCAAATGTTGCTTACCATCTATTACCCCTTAGTTAAAAACTATAAACCACAAGCAAACGGAAACTGGGACGATTCCATGATTGCCACGACCATGTGCATCGGTATTTTCATGAATGATACGGCCATGTACCATGGAGCAGTGGAATATGCCAAAAACGGACACTCAAACGGGGCTATTCCAAACTACATCAGGGAGTCGGGTCAGTGCCAGGAAAGCGGCCGCGATCAGCAGCACACCCAGCTTGGGCTTGGCTATGTGGCTGATTTTTGCGAGATAGCCTGGAAACAGGGCGATGACCTTTACGGAGCATTTGACAACAGGGTCGCCGTGGGATTCGAGTATACAGCGAAATACAACCTGGGGGAAGAAGTCGTTTACCAACAGGTTCCTGATCTGTTCGGAAAAAATAATTATACCGAAATATCGGCAAAAGGCAGGGGAAATTTCAGACCTGTATATGAAAAGATTTATCACCATTATCACGATATCAAAGGACTGGAAATGAAGTATACCAAACAGGTACTGGATAAAATTCGGCCGGAAGGATTCCATTGGGATCATTCTTCATTCGGAACTTTGTTTTACCATCAATTACCCGCAATCAAATAGCCAAACTGTAAACTTTCCAATTTGCAATTGATGCATTTTTGGTGTAATTTTACATCAAATATAAAATACTATGACAAGACAAAGTATAACATTCTCGAAACCCAATGATGAATGGTTAAAAACTCAGGTAGAGAGCGAGGAATATTCCAGCAAAAGTGAACTTGTCAACGATCTGATCAGACAGGCTCGAAAACAGCATGCCCAGATTGACTGGATCAGGGCAAAATTGGAAAAATCCGAAAGAAGCGGATTTACAAGTGACACCAAAGAACAAATTTTAATTCAGTCAAAATCTTTATTAAATGGCTGAATACAGACTTAGCAATGCAGCCAAAGAGGACTTGATTCGAATTCATCATTTTGGAGTTGAGAAGTTTGGAATGATTCAGGCAGACAAATACTTTGATTCATTTTTTGATTATTTTGAAATGATCGCTCAAAGGCCATTTCTATTTGAATCAGTGGATTATATTAAAGATGGCTATAGAAGATGTCCTTGTGGCTCAGATACTATCTTTTACCGAATGATCGAAAATAGGGTTGAGACAATGGCAATTGTTGGCATGCAGGATTTGAAAAATCTGCTTTAATTTTTTCTAAACATTATACTTTTCAATATTGCAGCATGAATTCCTTAACTAGTATATTATTTTCGTTGATTTTGGTTTTAACTTCAGTGATCTGTTTTGGAAACACTGTTTCTGCTCCGGAATATCCGGCCAATCTGAAGCAATTGCATCTGAATATATGGACCGATCTGCTCAAAAGCGCTCCGGATAATGACAATGGCCAAAAGATCGCCGACAAACTCAATGAAAAGGGTGAATGGCCCGATATAGACTATTCCAGCAAACAGCGGGGCGACTGGCCTCCGGCTATCCATCTCAGCCGATTGCAGTTCCTGGCAAGGGCTTACCAAAGGGAAGGCTCTTCTCATTACCATGATCCTGCTTTACTGGCGAAGATCCAGCTAGCCCTGAATTACTGGCTCGAACATGACCTGCAGTGTCCCAACTGGTGGTATCCCGAAATCGGGGTACCTATGTCGCTCGCTCCGACGCTGATTTTGATGGAAACCGAACTTTCCAAAGACCAGTTAGCTTCCGGCATCAAGATTCTGGACCGTGCCAAAATTCGGATGACCGGTCAGAACAAGGTATGGCTATCCGGCAATGTGTTGCTTAAATCACTGCTATTGCGCGATGCGGAAACCATTGGAAAAGCTTCTGCCTCCATCCAGGAAGAGCTGAAGGTAAGCCTGGAAGAGGGAATCCAGCCCGATAACTCCTTCCACCAGCATGGTCCCCAGATTCAGTTTGGCAATTATGGACTGGCCTATGCGGGCGATATGATCAAATGGATCAGGTTATTGAGAAATACCCCTTTCGGTTTTGACGAGAACAAAATGGCCATTCTGCGTAACTACCTGATCGAGGGCCAGCAATGGATTGTATGGAAGAACCAGATGGACATCAGCGCCTGTGGTCGGCAACTATTCGTGGATGCCCAGAAAGGCAAGGCAAACGGGCTTGAAAATGCCATACGGCAAATGGAGGTGCTGGATCCGGGCTACGCCGGAGCCTATCAAAAAGCAAACCAATATGAAACGCTATCCGGGAACAGACATTTCTGGAACTCTGACTTCCAGGTACAGCGCTCACCGGCCTATTATTTCTCCGTCAAGATGTGTTCTGAAAGGGTGATCGGCGCCGAATCCTGCAATTCTGAAAACATCCGTGGCTATTACCTGGGAGATGGCGCCACCTATCTCTACCAATCCGGGAAAGAGTACGAAAACATATTTCCTTTCTGGGACTGGAAAAAAATTCCCGGCACTACCACCCATCAAAATGATATGGAACTTCCTGTACTTACCGCAAGCGGGTACAGGATAAAAAGCAAATTTGTCGGCGGGGTTTCCGACGGGAAAAACGGGATGGCCGTGATGGATTACAACAGGGATGGCATCACCGCAAGGAAAGCCTGGTTCAATTTCAACGACATGATCGTTTGTCTGGGGTCAGGGATCAATTCAAAGGAAAATTTCGATGTGGCCACTACGATCAACCAGTGTTTTCTGCATGGGGATGTCATTGCAAAAGAGAAAACTGAGAAAGCTATCCCTGCGGAATCCTCTCTTTCTTTCCACCCAACCTGGATTCTCCACGACCAAACCGGCTACTTCTTCCCGGACGGAGGCAACCTCCGGCTCGAAACCAAAACGGCACCCGGGTCATGGAACCAGGTAGCGCTGATGTACAAACCGGAAACGATCCAGGCAGGCCTGTTCAAGTTGTGGTTTGATCATGCAAAGAATCCTGTTGATGCAAAATATACCTACATCCTGGTGCCCGGTGCAACAACCAAAAAACTTCAGGGAATGGAATCGAAGCCGGCATTCACCATCCTGAAGAATGACACGACCATGCAGGCGGTGCTTTCTGCCGACAAATCGATTGGTGGAGCCGTATTCTACAATGCCGGTATAGTTGATTTGCCCGGAAGAATTGAAGTCAACAGTCCATGTGTAGTTATGATGAAAATGGCTGGTAAAGACCTAAATATTTCCATTTCTGACCCCACGCATCAGCTGGATCAAGTCAATTTGAAACTGGCCGGGAAATACGTCAAAACCGACTCACATGTTCCGCTTCAAATGGTTAATGGAAATACTTTATTGGAGGTAACTATGCCCAAAGGAGGAGAAGCGGGTAAAACTGTAACCTTTTTATTGAAAGCATTGTAATTACTTCGTAATCAAAGATAAAGCCAATAAAAAAAATTAGGATGGCAACACCAAAATCAATGAACATCTTTGCCTGTTCGTATAACCATATTCAATCGGGATATTCTGGTCGCCTCATCTTTTATTTAGCCATACTCTTATCTTGTTTTGAATTTTCTGCTTCCTATGCGCAGTCAAAAACTACCGTAACAATCAAAGGCGAACATTTCTTTATCAACAATGGAATCACCCTGAAAGGCATTACTCTGGACGGGTCTTCCCTGGAAGGACTGCTCCCCAATTCGCGCATGGTTCAGGGTATCTTTGATGACCTGAATCCTGAAACTCGCAAACTTTGGAAGTATCCGGATACCGGAATCTGGGATCCGGACAGAAATACAAATGAATTTGTGGCTGCCATTCCGGAATGGCGAAAACATGGGCTTTTAGCATTTACATTGAATATTCAGGGTGGAAGTCCAACCGGGTACGGAAACAAAGGCTGGGTGAATCCCGGCTTTGAACCTGATGGTCGACCTATCAAAGCATACTTTAACCGTCTGGAGAGGATTCTCAACAAGGCGGATGAAACTGGGATGGTCGTAATTCTGGGCATTTTCTATTTTGGTCAGGATGAATATCTAAGGGATGAGGCTGCCGTGAAAAATGCGGTAAGCAAAACAGTCGATTGGTTGCTCACGAAAGGCTACAAGAATGTAATCATTGAAATCGACAATGAATGCAATTCAAAATCCTACGATCATGCCATTCTCCAACCTGAACGAATCCATGAACTGATAGAACTTGTTAAAAACAGGAAAGATTCAAAAACAGGCTATCGAATTTATGTGTCAACAAGTTATGGCGGCCGTCATATTCCTCATCCTAATGTGGTCCAATCTGCAGACTTCCTTCTGCTCCATGGGAACGGAGCAGAGGATCCGGTCCAAATCATCCAAATGATCGAAGATACACGCAAAGTTGAAGGATATCATCCGATGCCAATCCTATTCAATGAAGATGATCATTACAGTTTTGACCAGCCTGTTAACAACATGGTCGCTGCCTTGAAAGCAGGAGCATCCTGGGGATTTTTCGATTTCAGGAAAAGAGGGGAAACCCTTGCGCCGGGAGATTCAACATTTAAGGAAGGTTACCAGAGCATCCCTGTTGACTGGGGTATCAATTCACAACGAAAAAAGGATTTCTTCAGATTATTATCCAAAATTTCAGGAATCTGACATCCGATCCATCAAATTAATGGCTTAAAAATTATATCCATCATCCATGAAAAAACTTCTCTTCATCATTTCTTTTCTGATCCTTTCCGTATCCATACATGCGCAGCAGTTGCAAACCAGGATGTGGGATTCTGAACTTTTAACGCTAATCAAGTCACAGATCAGCAAAGGCAATCCTTTATATACGGAATCCTGGCAAAAACTGCAGAAAGAAGCCGACAAATGGCTCAGCAAACCGGATCCTACCATTGTCAACAAACCGATGGCGCCTGCAAGCGGCGACAGGCACGATTACCTGAGCCTGGGTAAGTACTGGTGGCCAAACCCAAACACACCCGATGGATTGCCCTACATCCGGAAAGACGGCAAGACCAATCCGGAGATTGAAAAATTCGACCGAAAAACACTGGGGGAATTTGTGGACGGTACTGTAAAACTAACCCTGGCCTACTATTACAGCGACAAAAAAGAATACGCTGACAAGGCTGTTTCCATGATAAAGACCTGGTACCTGGATCCCAAAACCATGCAAAATCCAAACATGAACTTTGGTCAGGCCGTACCTGGAGTTACCGACAACAAGGGACGTCCGGAAGGGATGATCGATGCCTCAGGCTTTATTTATGTGACGGATGCCATCGAAATACTTCATACCAGAGGCCAACTAACTGACAAAGAGTTAGATGAACTTAAGAAATGGTTTTCTGAATTTTGCAACTGGATGACAACAAACACTTTGGGAATTAAGGAGGGCTTGGCAGCCAACAACCATTCCATGGCCTATGATGTACAGTTGACACGGTACTCTCTTTTTACGGGCGATCTGGTTACCGCGAAAAGGGTGTTGAACGAATATACACCAAAACGTCTGATCCCTCAAATTGAAGCCGACGGGAAACAACCACTTGAACTTGCCCGCGTCACGAGTTTTCATTACTCAATTGCAAACCTTGGGCACATGATGGACATGTGTGACATGGGTAAGCAAATGGGCATACTGCTTTATTCGACCGGACAAAAAAAAGGATCCATCGATATGGCCATTCAATATCTGATTCCATATATCAACAACGAAAGTAAATTTCCATACAAGGATGAGACCAAAAATTGGAAATCGGAAGCCGGAACAATGGTCAACCTGATTTACCGCGCCTCCTTCTACAATCCGGAAATGAACAAAAAATATCTGGAAATTTATGACAATCTCAAAGAAAATGACTATCTTTTCCGGTTGACCTATTTAAGACTATAAACATTTCCCTACATTTAACAATAAAATATCTGATATGTATAAAACGCTCTGTTTCATTGCTACTTTCATTATCATTATGTTGAATAATGAAGTGAGTTGTTATGGTCAAAACAAGGAAGATACCGGGCTTTCAAGAAGTCAAACAAGGAAAGAAAAGAGAGAATTGAAAAGGAAAGCCGATCAATTAGCTGACAGTCTCAATTTTGCAAGCGCTAAAGCTGCCATTGAAAACAAAAAATGGTCACTTGAAGTTAAAACCCTATACGACAAAAATGGAATGCCCGTTCAAATTGACAACCCAAGAGACAACGTTTCAATGCGGGGTGTAACTTCGAGCATTCATCTTTCCTTAAAATACGACGCCATCGATAAGAAGGGAATCGGTGCAATTTCGGCTAGAGGAACAGTTTTAGATTATTCAAAAAAAGTGGATAAAAAAGGAGTTATAACCATACGTTATCTTGTTCTGGACAAAGGTAAAAATGCAGAGGTGGTCATTACACTTCAGGGCAATGGAAACCTTGCCAATGCAGAGATAGAATCACCCACAACGGGTAAAAAGATTCGCTTTTCAGGCAATTTGGTACCTTTTGAAAAAATGGAATAGTCATGATTCGTCGATCACCAATCAAAATGAACATAATCCTTTTGACAATTCCATACTGACTTTGAAAAACAAAATATACACATGAAAAAGAATATTTTACTTATTTTTTGCTGTCTGTTTTTAATACAAACTGCAATCGCCCAGGAAAGTACAGAAGCGCGCGACCAACGCATGCAGTGGTGGCGCGAAGCCCGCTTCGGCATGTTTATCCATTGGGGGCCCTATGCCGTGTGGGGCGGAGTTTACCAAGGACATGAACAGAAAAGGGGAGGCGCAGAATGGATCATGAACAGGTGCAAGATCCCGGTAGCGGAGTACCAGCAGGCAGCTGCCACTTTCAATCCTGTCAGATACAATCCGGAATCCTGGGTACTGCTCGCCAAAGAGGCAGGCATGAAATACATCGTCATCACGGCCAAGCACCACGACGGATTTGCTATGTTCAAATCCAATGCGAGCAAATTCAATATCGCCGACTTTACTCCCTACAAAAAGGATGTGCTAGAAGCGCTTGCCAAGGCATGCAAAAAGCATAACATGAAACTGGGCTTCTATTATTCCCAGGCCCAGGACTGGAACAATCCGGGTGGTGCCGTGTCACGTAAACTTGCGTCTGAAGGGTGGGACAATCCAGATTCCGCCAGGATTGATGCCTTTACCGCAGCCAACAATGGCCACTGGGATCCTGCCCAACTGACTTCTACCATGGATGAATATATGGTGAGGGTAGCCATTCCCCAGGTAAGGGAGTTGATGACAAACTATGGTGAGGTTGCAGTTCTGTGGTGGGACACACCTACAAGCATGACGGATGAAAATGCCCTGAAACTTCAGGCCTTGCTGAAACTTCAACCCAACATCATTACCAACGACAGGCTGAAAAGACCAAACTTCCCGGGTGACACAGGTACTCCCGAGCAAAAAATTCCCAAACCGGGAGAACTTGACGGCAAGGATTGGGAAACCTGTATGACCATGAACGGAACATGGGGCTACCGCAAAAGCGACGACAAGTGGAAATCAACCGAAACGCTGATCCGCAACCTTTGCGACATTGCTTCAAAGGGAGGAAATTACCTGCTGAACGTCGGTCCGGATGCCCTGGGGCAGATTCCTCAGCCCAGCATAGACAGGCTGAAGGCTGTTGGATCCTGGATGAAAGTGAATTCCGAAGCTATTTATGCCACGAAGGCAAGCCCGCTAGGCGCTTTACCATGGGGCCGATGCACGCAAAAACGACTGAACGGGAAGACTATTTTATACTTCTCGGTTTTCAACTGGCCAAAAGATGGAAAACTGATTGTCTCCGGTTTGAACCAACCTGCAGAATCAGCAAAAGTCCTGACCAACGGACAATCACTAAAGACTAAATCCGTTACAGAAGGACTTGAAATTACTGTTCCTGAGAATGCCCCGGATGCCGTTGCCTCTGTGATCAAAGTAATTGTCAAAGGAGAGATTTACAGCCATAAATAATGTCATTAATTGCTAGCAGCAATTAAATACCATACAACTCAATTCCGATTTAAAACATTGATTTAAATACACTTATTATTCCCTTACAATGCTGTTCCCTGAAATATTCTGTTAGAAAAATTTAGATAGTTCTCTATATATAAATTTTAAAATTCAAAGAATATGAAGAAGATCATTGCTTTTTGTATGCTCTGTCTGATGACTTCAGGACTGTTATTTGGCCAGGAGCCGGAACAACCAAAAAATGTAATTGGGATTTCATACGGGCTTGTACCTACAGCGGGCGATATGTTTTTTGGCTCGCCCTGGAACTTCTGGCCCTACCGCTACCAGAGCCCAGTCTATCAACTATTTTACGACCGACAGGTTCGCAGGGCAATTAAAATTGGCGGCTATTTTGAATATGAAAGAGTGAAGTTTACTGCGGCACCAACCTATGATGTTCATAGTTTCAAGAGGTTCAACCTAGGGGTAAGCGCATTGGGGCAATTCCCCAAAACGCCGTTACACATGGAAGCCGGAGGTTATCTGGGTCTCGGTTTGCTAAATGCACAAAACTGGAATAACTTGTCAGGAATTGACTTTGGACTAATCGCAGGTCCCGCCTTTGAAAAGGGTCCGTATGGAGTCGCTTTTCATGTTCAATACGGACACGCCAACTACAACTCTTCCGGTACTCCGGGGCAGGTACGACTGTATAACCCGAAGTTTATGCTGAAGGTATATTATAGATTCTGAAAACACAGGAGATGAATACAAGATTTAACCCAATCTATTTCTGCCTTTTGCTGATCACCTGGCTTCCGTATGCAGGAACTACGGCAGGGCAAAATACAGCAGCAGCAAATCCTGCCGGAAATCCATTGAAATTCAGTCATTTCTCCTTCAAGGATTCGCAGGGAACCGGAATCGATGCATTCAGTTTCCTATTGCCGGAAAAGTGGCAATTCAATGGCGGTATTAACTGGATACTGGATAATCCGGCCATGCCTGCCACAGTGGCATTCAGGGTTTACAACACCCAGGGGAAAGACGAATTTGAAACCTTTGGCAACCGTTGCTTCTTCTGGACCACCAGTCTCAGGTTGTTAACCATGTTCCCTCCCGGAACCAAATATTTTGGAAGTACCGTCAAACTACCTGTGGATGCCCAAACCGCACTGAAGAAGATCATTCTTCCAAAGGAACGGGAAAACTATCCTGACTTCAAAATAGTCTCAAGCACTGAACTTCCTGACCTTGCAAAAGCCCTGGGCGGCGGGAAGGCGGGCACTACTGGCGCAAAGGTGAGATTTACCTATGTGAAAAATGGGATCCCAATGGAGGAGGAAATATACGCGGTGGTGGAGAAAATCACCTTCCCGGTAAGGTCGATGAACGGAACTTTTTTCAACACCATCTGGTATGTGGATTATATCTTTTCATTCAAGGGTGAAAAGGGAAAGCTCGAAAGCCAGACGAAAATATTCCAGACCATCACTTCATCTTTCAAGTTGAATCCGAAATGGTTTGCCAAATACAGCAATCTGATCGAATACATGGCTCAACAAAAGATCACACAGATCAGGAGTGTCGGTGAGTTCAGCAGCATGCTCAGCAAGGTAAGCGACCAGATAAGGGGCGAACAACTCGAACAGTTTGAAAGTCGAGGCAAGGTGTACGATAAGGTATCTGAAAAATTCAGTGACAACACACTTGGTATTGATCGGTATTATGATCCTTATGAAGAGAAACAGGTGGAGCTTCCAAGCGGATACAACCATGCCTGGTGCAACAACAATGGCGAATATGTCGTAACGGATAACCCGAATTACAACCCGAATGTAGGGTCAAACCTCAACTGGCAGGAATTGAAAAAACCATAAAGGATCAAAAACAACAGACATCGCTCAAAGGGATTGTTTTCGCGGCAAGACAATCCCTTTTTTTATAATTTAACACGAAAAAATCAGAGATGGGCCGATTGCATTTAACCTTTATGGTACTTCTTTTTATTACTCTGAATCTCAGCGCACAGCGGGATTTTGTCAGATGGAATCTTGCTGCAGACGGAGGCATATCCTGGATAGTCAAACCAAATGATGTGCACAGCGACAACATCGAAATGAGCGGCCGGCAGATTTCGGCCATCGTGACGTATGGTATTGATTCCAATAAAACCTTAATACTGAAAAAACAACTGGTATTCCCGATGCTACGTACCATCCCGAACAATACCCATGCCAGTTTCTCGCGGAAATTTGACAGCAAGAGTCAACCGGTGATTACTGTCAATGGGACAGTTTTGAAAGAAACCCCAGTTAGTTTTCATCACAAGGGGATCGTTTCCATTTCGAGTACCACCAACACTCCCCTCAAAGTTACCAGGACACTTTTCCCTTCTGCGGATAAAGCCGCCTATATCGAAATTTATCAGCTGAAGAACGGTACGACATCCATGGTACCTGTCGAAATATCGCATGATGTGCCCGATTTTCACACCAAACCGGAAGAAGGAGTCTACGGTGAATATGTCGTCAGTGTTCAATGTTCCAAAAAAGGGAGATTTTCCATCGCACCTGATGGCGAACTGGAATTTGCCGTGACCTTTTCCGCAAGGAAAATCAACGAGGAACCATACGCCTGGTCTGCACCTTGGGAACTCGCGAAAAGAGGGGAGATGGTCTTAGGAATACTGAACAACCTTGTTTTGGAAACGCCCAATGACACCATCAACCGCGAATTTGCCTTTGCAAAGATCAGGGGTACCGAAAGCATATATGACACCAAAGGCGGACTCATGCATGGTCCGGGCGGAGGTTCCTACTATGCCGCCATCTGGGCCAACGACCAGGCCGAATACATCAATCCTTTTTTTCCATTTCTGGGAAACATCAACGGGAACGAGTCTGCCATGAATGCCTATCGTCATTTTGCCAGATTCATGAACCCCGAATTCATTCCAATACCAAGTTCAATCATATCGGAGGGAGTTGACACCTGGCATGGGGCCAAAGACCGTGGCGACCAGGCCATGATTGCCTACGGGGCCTCCAGGTTTGCCCTGGCATTCGGAGACAGGAATGCGGCCCTCGAACTTTGGCCACTGATCGAGTGGTGCCTCGAATACCTGGAACGGAAGAAATCACCCGAAGGAGTCATCTTTTCAGATTCGGATGAACTGGAAAACCGCTTCGAAAGCGGTGATTACAACCTGGCAACCAACTCGCTGGCCTATGGCGGCCTGATCGGTGCATCCCATCTGGCTGAAGAACTGGGCAGGACCGACGAAGCCATCCGCTATAAAAACCGCGCTGCTGAGCTCAGTAAAGCCATTGAAAAATATTTTGGCAGCAAGGTTCAGGGATTTAATACCTATCGCTACTACGACGGGAATATTAAACTCCGTGCCTGGATCTGTTATCCGTTGAATATGGGGCTCTTCGAAAGAAAAGCAGAGACCATGAAGGCACTGTTCTCGGATTTTCTCTGGACCCGCGACGGCATCCTGAGCGAATCAGGCAGCAAAACCTTCTGGGACAGGTCCACACTGCATGCATTCAAGGGACTCTTCGCTGCAGGGGCAACGGATCAGGCCATGCCCAATTTTATGTATTATTCAGCCAAGAGATTGCTTGGCGACCATGTCCCCTACCCTGTTGAAGCATGGCCGGAAGGCAACCAGCGCCATTTGGCAGCTGAATCGGGACTATACTGCCGAGTGGTCACGGAAGGCCTTTTTGGTATTGAACCTGTTGGTTTCAGAAGCTTCACCCTGAATCCCAGACTTCCTGCAGGATGGAATTCGATGAAACTGACAGGAATCCGTGCCTTTCAATCAAATTTCGACATCCTGGTATCCCGGAAGGGTAAAAATGCGAGGATAGAAGTGGTACAAGCCGGCAAAATCATTTTCGACAAGAAATGGGATCAGCAATCAAAACTGACAATCACCTTAAATAATTGACCACTTTGCTCTTATCATGTATCGGATCTCCAAACAAAATTCTTAGTTTGAAGTAATGTATTCAGTCGGTGTCTTGCCAAAATACTCCTTGAAAGTTCGTGTAAAATAGGAATGGGAGTTAAATCCGGCCATAGCGCTGACCTCATCAATGTTGTTGCCACCCTCCCTGAGCAATCTTGCAGCATATTCCAGCCTGATGGTGCGGATAAAATCTGTTGCCGATTTACCTGTCAGCGCTTTCAATTTGCGATAGAGTGTGCTCTGACTCAGGTTAAGATGGTGGGCAAGCATTTCAATATCCATTTTTTCGTCTGTCAGATTTTTCTCCACAAACCTGATTGCCTTGGCCATCATTTTTTGATCCGGAGAATCCTCAATGTCCGTTTCGAAGCCAAGGGCAATCTTTTTGGAATAATACTCCTGCATGGCTTTGCGGCCAACAAATATATTTTTGATTCTGGCTTTGAGTACCTCACTGTTAAATGGTTTCTCTATGTATTCATCAGCACCGGATGAAAATCCTTTGATTTTGTTTTCAGCAGAGGTAAGTGCCGTCAGTAATATGATGGGGATATGACTGGTTTTCAAGTTGTTTTTTAGTTCATTCACCAGATCGAATCCACTTTTCCCCGGCATCATGACATCCGAGATAATCAGGTCAGGCAGGTATACCAGGGCTCTTTCAATGCCTTCAATGCCTGTTTGTGCTGTAATGACACGGTATTCTTCCATCAGAATCTGACAGATGAAGTTACTCAGATCGTGGTGATCTTCCACCACCAGAACAAGCTTTTCAGATTTTCGCCTGGCTTTATCCTGAATGTCCCAGTTTTCTGAGAAGGAAACTTGCTCATTGTCTCCCAGAAAGCTTTCATCCTGTTGGTGATGTAATGTGTGAACGTTATCCCTGTTGATTTCAGATTCCTGTTCGCTGACTATTTCCTCTTTATATGGAAGCCGGATACGAAAAACGGAACCTGCTCCTACTACAGATTCAAGTTCAATCTCACCCCGATGCAACAAAATGAGGTGCTTTGTCAGATGAAGTCCAATTCCTGTGCCACTGTGGGGATTGTTAAGATTTTCCACCCTGAAGAAACGGTCAAATACTTTTTCAATTGCATCCTGCTCGATCCCGGGTCCATTGTCGCTCACCGAAATCTGAATATAATATTTTGTTTTGATCTCCCCAATTACGACTGAATTGGGATTGGGTTTAGCCAAATCGCTTTTTTGTCCCTTTGAAATTTCAACCTGGATTGTTCCCCTATCCGGGGTAAATTTAAAGGCATTTGAAAGCAGGTTGAATATTGCCTTATCGATTTTCTCGGCATCGAAAGAGAGGTTGATATGATCTTCGAGACTCACAAATACATAATTGATATCCTTCTGATTGGCAACATCAACGAAGTAGTTGAATATTTCATGAACGAAGGTGACGAGATCGGTATTCAATACATTCAATTCAGCCTTATTCTCCTCAATCTGTCTGAATTCCAGCAACTGGTTGATCAGTTTAAGCAACCGGCCTGCGTTGCGCCTGATCAACGACAATTGATTGAATTGCCCCTGGTCGAGTCCCTGAGAATTGATCAAAGTCTCTACAGGACCTGTAATCAGTGTGAGTGGAGTTCGCAATTCATGTGAGATATTGGTAAAGAAATTCAGCTTGTTCTGATGGGATTTTTCCTCCTCTATTCTTTGCAACCGCTCTATTTCAATCTGATGTTCAAGCCTTGTGCGATAAAGAATGATACGCCGTACCACAATACCCATTGCTAAAAGCAACAAAAGGTAGATGACCATCGCCACACGGCTTAGGAACATGGGTCGGTCAATGACAATGGTCAGGGTAGCCGGTTCCAGATTCCAAACCATGTCGTTGTTGCAGGCGACTACCTCAAAGACATATTCGCCCGGTGAAATATTGGTATAGGTTGCCTTGGAGGCAGAGCCGGCATCCACCCAATTGGGATCGAAATTCTTCAGCCTGTACCTGAATTGATTCTTCTGTGGATTCAGGTAGTTTTGAGCTATGAATTCAATGCTGAATGAATTCTGACCTGAGTTTAAATGAAGTTTACTGGTCTCATACAACGGTTTCTCCAATGGAGAATTTTCCTGCCCGGGAAGTATCTCCTTGTGATTGATGAACATGCGGAAAAAAAAGACTTTGGGCTTATAGGGATTAACCTGCATGGTTGAAGGATTGAAAGTAACTAACCCAGTTGTACCTCCAAAATAGATTTTCCCGGAGGATGTTTGACAGAAGGCACCTGCATTGAAAAGATTACCATGAAGACCATCTGATTCATTGTAGTTGAGCCTTTCCCCGGTTACCGGATTGAAAGAGAAGATTCCAGAATTGGAACTGATCCACATGTAAGGAGTACCGTCATCCACAATCCCGTACACAGATACTTGCTTTCCATTGAAGTAAAGGGGAAACTGACTAATTTTACGTGAATGATCTATGGAAAAAAGGCCGTGATCCGTTCCGAGCCATATCAAACCATTTTTACTGCCTGAAATGGTGTAAACCTGGGTTGGACTTTTCCCAATTCCATTTTCCAAAGCCAACCTCTCAAATACATTGGAACCTTTGGCCTTGATGGTTACACCTAAGTTTGAAATAATCCACAAATTTTCGGACGAATCAAAATACAATTTTTTTAAGCTATTAGACACCAACGATTTATCATCGTTCCCTTGATTGACAAATTGTTTGAGCGACTGATCATCGTATTGATAGTAATAGAGTCCACTCCCAAAAGTGGCTATCCACATTCCACGGCCATCATCCACCATGTCATAAACATTCTTACCACCAAGAATCAAGTAATTAAATTTTGTTTCTCCATGTTTCTGTAGAAAAATCCCTTCGTTGTATGTTCCGAGCCAAATATTTCCCTTTTTGTCATGACAAATGCATTTAATGTTGGCCACCAAAGAGTTTTTTTTCCCTTTCAGCTCAATGTGTCTGAAAATTTGCCTTTGTTCATTGAACACATCCAATCCATGTCCGTCTGTCCCAATCCAGATTGCTCCTGCAGCATCTTCTGAGATAACGTTGATGAGATTTCCACTTACAGAATTTTCATCATGCGAATGCTGATAGGTAACAAAAGTATTGGCGAAAGAATTCAAATAACCAACTCCGCCGCGCCAGGTGCCTATCCAAAGACCCTTCTGTCGGTCTTCCATCAATGAAGTAACTGAATTGTCAGGCAATGAGAATTGGTTGTCATAATCTGTAAGATATTGGTTGAAATTTCCCTCCTTCCATTCAATTAAACCTTTGTAGGTCGCAATCCAAATTTTCCCGTCGCTAGTCTGCAAGATATCCCTGATCCTGTTCGAATAAAGATCCGTATTTTTACTATTGTTGAAATAGCTATCAATCAGTTTCCCATCAGTGGTGTACCTTTGCAATCCATAACCATCCGTTGATATCCATAAAATTTTATTGATCAGGTAGATGCCAAATATTTTAATCGGAGATAAATCAACGTTCAATTTAGTTGCCCGAAAAGTGCCCGTATTGACGAAATACAATTCCCCCGAACTATTGACAGTATAGATATGATCCTGATCATCAAAACAAAAGGCATTTACACTCAACCGTCCGTTTCCTGCTCTGACATAGTTCATCTCCATTTTTATTGAATCAAACCTGGCCAGATTATTGCTCTCAACCATCCATTTCTCCCCATTCTTGCTCTCTTTAATGTCCGTTGGAAAAAGAACTTTCTCAGGAGACTCCATATCTGTAATCTTTACAACATCCATTTGCCATGTACGGTTGTTGAACCTTGATATACCGGCATTCGTACCAACCCAAATGGCATTCGACCGGTCGATAAGCAAACTTGTTATATAGTTATTGGTATGTGAAACCCCAGGCTGGTATCTGGGTTCGAAACTTACAAAATCCCGTGAATTATACTGGTATAGTTTTTCCCGTGTAATAAACCATATAAATCCCTGCTTATCCTGGGCTATTTCAATCACAGGTGACAGGGTAAATCCGCCTTCAGGAGAGATTCGTCTGAAAGGAAGGTTCTGCAACTCTGCTACTGATTCAAATGACAGCAACATAAGAAGAATTAAAAACTGGCCACGGATAAAAAAACGTAGAAATATCATCGAGATTTAATAGTTGATCAAAAATACTAAAAATTGCAGTCTGACACAGAAAAACAAGTTCAAGGAAATTATTTTATATCTCCTTTCAAATACAACTGTCATTTTTTCATCATTGGTGAACGGTTTGTTCAAATTTGAAACGATGGTTCAAAATATTGAACCAAAATTGATAGAAAATCAGTTCACTGTGGAGTAATTTTCGTTCCTAAACTAATTAAATACAACTTATGAAGTACCCTCATTTTAAGAGGCAGTTCATGCCATTCCTAGTATTGGTTATCGTTCTGCTTGCATTCAATGTAAAAGCCCAGGATAAATCAATACGCGGGAAAGTTGTTGCAGTCGCCGATAAGTCACCTTTACCCGGAGTATCTGTGATCGCTAAAGGCACCACAAACGGAGTAACGACTGATTTGGAAGGCAATTTTACGCTTAGAATTCCTGCCAGTACAAAATCACTGGTATTTTCATTCCTTGGAATGGAAACTCAGGAAGTGCCAGTTGCCGGAAAAACCAATTTCGATATCTCAATGAAGGAAAGCAATGTAGGTATTGACGAGGTAGTTGTCGTTGGTTATGGCACTCAAAAAAAATCGCATCTCACAGGATCTGTTGCCTCATTAAAGACCGAAGGTCTGGATGAGATTCCCATTTCAGACGTCAGTCAGGCACTGCAGGGAAAAATGGCTGGTGTAACGGTTCAGCAAACTGATCCAATGGCAGGACAATCCGCCGAAATCCGGGTACGTGGTTTTGGTTCCATCAGTGCCGCAGTCCAACCATTGGTTGTGGTTGACGGATTCCCGATCCCTGATGGTTTGTCTTCAGTTAGTATGGGAAACGTCGAATCCATCGAAGTCCTCAAAGATGCCGCATCAGCGGCCATGTACGGTTCACGTGCCTCCGGTGGCGTAATCCTGGTAACGACCAAAAGCGGCAACAGCAACAAACCAAAATACAACTTTAAGATGTATGCCGGTCCAAAAACAGCATTGAAACTTCCTACGATTCTGAACAATGACCAGTATGTTCAGCTTCAGTACGATGAAGCAGCCATGCGTATGCAGGATCCAAAAGTGGACGGCACAACGGCTACCATGAAGTTCAACTTGTCAACTGATGCTGACAAGGCAGCGTGGCTGTTGACACACTATTACATTGATCAGCCTACCGATTGGGTCAAGGAGGTTATGAGGGACCAGGGTTCAGTCCAGAATTACCAGCTCAGCGCTACGGGCGGAAACAAGGACATCAAATACTTTATTTCAGGAAACTATTACAAGGATCAGGGAATTGCCAAATTCAACAATTTTGACAAGTTCAATTTCCTTGCAAAAGTAGATATCAATTTGTCCAAAATGGTGACTGTCGGGTTTAACCTGTCCCCTACCTATAGCAAGCAAACAGTTCCTGCTGTTGGTATCTCCGAAGTTTCACGCAGTTCCTCCTGGTTACCTGTACGGCACAATGCTGCCACTGCGGCTCTGACCGGAAAAATTGAAGGTGATTATGCCATGGCGGGTGATTTCAGCGCCGTTAACATTTCAGGCATTGGATTGGACGGAACTACATGGGATATTCCAAGTGCCAGCCTCTCTGGCTCCTCAGCCCAGAATCCCACTTCAATTAATGAGCGGACCCACATTCAGACTGACGATTACAAGTTGCAGAGCAACGCATATGTTACGATCAATATTTTGCCCGGACTGCAGTTCAAGACCACAGGTGGCGCCTTCGCCGATTACAAGGAATACAACATGGAGCAAAAAACTTCTGCACAAAAATCTGGAAATCCGAACACGCTTACGAGACAACTGACTTTCCATACAGAGATGTTGACTGAAAACATGCTGAACTACAACAAAAAGATTGGCGATCACGAATTCGCCGGAGTATTGGGTTTTACCTACCAGAAGACTAACAATAAATTCAATCAAATGGTAGGAACCAATTTCCCCAATGATGATATGTTGTCGTTCAACCTGGCTTCGGCATTGATTCTGGATAGCCCTGCTGCCAGTGGAACTACATCCTTCTATTACTCAGAAGCCCTGATGTCCTACATTGGTCGTTTAACCTATGCTTTCAAAGGAAAATATCTTCTTTCAGCGAGTTTACGCGCTGACGGTAGTTCAAAATTCGCGGAAGGCAACAAATGGGGCACCTTCCCGGCGGCCTCATTGGGCTGGCGCGCTTCCGAGGAAAAATTCCTCAAAAAATATGACTGGCTTTCCAACCTAAAATTACGTGCAAGCTACGGATTAACAGGCAACAACAATATTCCGCAATATTCCTACCTGAATGGTCTTAATACCTCCAATTATGTGACAGGTTCAGGAAACGGATCATTGGTACCCGGTATGGCTGCATCAGATGCATTCATTGGAAATCCCAACATTACCTGGGAACAGACTCAGGAAGGCAATTTCGGTATTGATCTGGGTTTGTTCAAGAGCAGGATCAACCTGACAGTGGAGTATTATACCGCAAATACCATTCAGTTGCTTCTTCAGCAGCCTGCAATGTACATAACAGGGCATCAGACATTCTGGAACAACATCGGCAAGGTAAACAACAAGGGTATTGAAATCGAGTTGAGCACAACCAACATCAATTCAGGCGGATTTACCTGGAAAACAACCGCTAATTTCTCTACCAATAAAAACACCCTGTTAAGTTACGGCGACAAAACCTATCAGGATAACTTCGGAGAAAGAAGTGAGGTTTACAGAGCCATAGTTGGCCAGCCTGCAATCCAATATTTTGGTTATAAAAGCGACGGAGTCTGGAAAACATTCGATGAAGTAGCTGCAGCAAAGGCAGTAACCGATCCGAGTGGAAAACCATTCGTTTACACCAAGTTTCCTCCCCTTGCTGGTGGTTTAAAGGTCGTCAATACGAATGGTGACAATGCAATCAATCCTGACGACCGTGTCGTTCTGGGAACACCTTTCCCGGATTTCACCTGGGGAATGACCAATACATTTTCTTACAAGGGTTTTGATTTCAGTTTCCTGATTCAAGGAGTTCAGGGAGGCAAAATCATCGATGGCAACATGAATTACAATGAAACATTGCGCACCGTGGCAGCTTATGTTGCCAACCGCTGGGTAAGCCCTTCCTTCCCTGGAGACGGAAAGACAACTTTTGATAAGACTACATCCGGTGGTGACCTTGAGTTGACAGACTACGTCATGCAGGATGCTTCCTACATCGCTTTCCGCGATTTCACGCTGGGTTATCAGGTTCCTGTCAGAATAGCAAAAAGTCTAAAATTAAGCAGCATAAGAGCCTATTGTACAGCAACCAATCTATTCTATATCATGGGTTCAGATTACAAGGGAGTAAATCCTGAGGCACGGTTCACTACGGGTCCTTACTCCAAAGCTTTCCCTCTGGTCGCCGGTTATCAGCGCGGTACATATCCGCTTACAAAGGCATTTACGCTCGGAATTGATGTGAACTTTTAATTGAAAATGAAAATGAAAATGAAAAATAAAATTGGAATCATCCTCTCAATATCTGTGATGATATTATTCTCTGCCTGTAAGGATATGATCACAGACCAACCTGAATCGAAGTTGATTCAGGATGGTTTCTACAATAGTCAGATGACCATTAACGAAGGAATTATCGGCTGTTATGCCGGAATGGCGAACATCATGATGGACGAATGGAGGTTTACGGAGAACAGGAGTGATAATGGTTGTGTAAACAGCATAGGTACCGGATCTCAGCCACGTGTGGATCTCACGGATATTAAATTTTTCAGGACTCCGACAAGCCAGCCACTTTTATACACCCAATGGTATAAATACTTCCAGAACATCATGAATGTCAATTCGATCCTTCCATCAGTTGCCCCGGGCCAACCCTATGTAACAACTGAATCACAACGCGCCCAATACGAAGGCGAATTGTTGTTGATGCGAGGATACCACTATTTTACACTGGTCAGCCTTTGGGGAGATATGTTTAAAATAACCAAAGTAGTTAGCCTGGATGAGGCAAAAACCTATGATCGGGTGCCCGTTGCCGAAATTTACAGAGACATCATTATTCCGGATTTAACGAAAGCTGCTGCACAGTTGCCATCCTCCTATTCTTCAGCAAGTGATCTGGGCAGAGTAACCAAATGGGCTGCAAAAGGTCTCCTGGCGAAAGCATACATGACACTTGGAGGAACTGCAAATTTAGCCCTGGCAAAAGGGCTGCTGGAAGAGATCATCAATTCGAATCAGTACAACCTGCTGACCACAGGGATTTCTGTAGCTGGCACCGTACTCAGCCCTTATGCCAGTATATTTGATGTTTCCAATGAAATGAACAAAGAAATTATTTTTGCAGTTCGTTACTTAGGCGGAACAACAGGAATAGGATCTCCGTTCTGGACACTGTTTGCTCCCGATGGTACGGCCAATTTATTTCTGAAAGTCGGAACACCTGGAGGGCACTTCAATCCCACGCCTGAATTGGTGAATCTTTTCAACTCTAATCCTCTTGACACCCGCACCAGTTCATGCTTTAGAGTCTATGTCAAAAATAAAACGACCACTATTTACTACCCGTCCAAATACATTGATCCCAATATGACACAGGCGAATCAATCCGAAAATGACTGGATTGTACTCCGTTATGCCGATATCGTATTAATGCATGCTGAAATATTGGCACAGGACGGCAATTTTGCCATTGCCCACAACGATGTAAATAAAATCAGGGTAAGGGCAGGAGTTGCACCGGTTGTCGCGTTTACCTCACCAACAGTTGCTTTGGATGCCGTGTACAAGGAAAGACGACTCGAATTCGCTTTTGAAGACCATAGATGGTTCGATCTATTGCGCATGAATACCTCCTATGGCGATCCTGAAAAAGCGATTACCATTTTGAAAACAAGCGTATTTGTCACCGACTGGGCTGTCTTGTATTCTCTGTACAACCCGATTGTACCTCCTACACAGAATTATTTCACAACCGGTCGTTTGTTGCTGCCAATTCCTCAACAAGAAATAGACGCCAATGACAAGTTGAAAATTAAACAAAATGCTGATTATTAATTTCTAAAAACTGATATATGAAATTCATAGGAAAAATTTTACAACTATTTCTTCTGTTGCTTGTTTTTGCGGCTGGACTCAGCTCCTGTGCCAAGGAAGGAACTATTGAGGTGACCCCCAAAACACTTCCAGAGTATGTTGCCCAAATGGGTCCTTTTGTCAATTCAGAATTACCCATTGTCAGAACCTGCATGGTCGGATACGACAAAAACAACTATTCAGTCTCTTTGAATGCAGTTGCGGCAACAGCCCTGCCTGCAGTCAAAGTAGCCTATTTGGCAGCATTAAAAGCTGATTCAGCATTGATAGTTTCACCAACCGTCACTATTCCTCAACTCATTGCAGGAAACATGACCCTTGGCACTCCTGGAAAAGTATTCTGGACCGGTATTAATATGTGTGACAAACGTCCGCTCAACGATGCTATTGTTGCAGCCAATGTACTGAATTCAAGTACTCCGGCCGGAACAACCACGGGAACAGTACCGGCAGTTGCCAAAACCTCCTACGTTACAGCAATTGCTGCTGCTGTGACAACCAGGGATGCCGCAACTACGACTATAGACCGTCAGGTTTCAGAGGCAATCACAAAACTGAGCGATGCTACCAATGCCTTCAAGGCTGCAATCATCAAGTAGTAAAATAGGTGCCATGGTCGGACTTACTCCCGCCGTGGCACATTCAACCATTACAAATCATATCAAAACTTTATTTTCAATGACGACAAAGTACAGGATTCCGAAGACAGCGCTTTCAATGGCCATACTTGGACTTACTTCCCTGCATTCTTTTGCAGAAAGTCCCAAGGCCAAGAATACAAGACCCAACATTCTTTTTATTGCGGTGGATGACCTAAAGCCAAATACCGGAGCCTACGGTGATCGACTTGCAAAAACCCCGGGAATGGATCGTCTGGCCAATGAGGGAATAGTTTTTGAGAGAAGCTATTGCCAGCAGGCAATCTGTGCCGCCACCAGAGCGAGTATCATGACAGGAATGCGCCCCGACAGAACCAGGGTCTGGGATTTGATCACCGACTTCAGGCAGGTGAACCCTAATGCCATTTCTATGCCACAGTATTTCAAATCAATGGGTTATGAAACAGCAGCCATGGGTAAAATCTACCACATGGGGAGTGCCGGTCCCGGTCATGATGCACCTTCCTGGAGCGTTCCCTACGAGGATGCAAAATGTCCGACTTATGTCTTGCCAAATTCGATCAACGCAAGAGGAAAAGGGAAAGCCACTGAATGTGCTGATGTACCGGATGAAACGTATGCGGATGGAGCTTTGACAAAAATGGCAATCAAATCACTCGAGAAATTAAGCAAAGTGGACAAGCCCTTCTTCCTGGCAGTTGGTTTTCTCAAACCCCATCTTCCATTTGTCTCACCGAAGAAATACTGGGATCTTTACAACAGAAATGATTTTCAGGTAGCTCCTTTCCAGAAAAAAGCAGCCAACAGTCCGGATATTGCCTACCACGTTTCGGGTGAGCTGAAAAGTTATACTGACATCCCACAATTTGACAGTTATTCAGAAAAAGAACTGGATCATTTGCCTGTAGACAAGCAAAAAGAACTGTTGCATGGTTATTATGCAGCCATGTCATATACTGATGCCCAGATTATGCAGTTGCTCAAGGAACTCGATCGTCTCAAAATCCGCGAAAATACGATCATCGTTTTATGGGGCGATCACGGCTGGCATCTCGGTGATCATGGTTTATGGAACAAGCACACCGATTTTGAAAATGCTACCCACACCCTGTTGATTATGAGTGTTCCTGGGACAAAACCAGGTATCAGGCCTGTTACATTGTGTGAATTCACTGATGTATACCCCACTCTTTGTGAACTCATGAATATTCCGGCACCTAAATATCTTGATGGAATCAGTTTGGTTCCTGCCATTAAAAATCCGGAAGTCCAGTTGCGTGATTATGCCTTCAGCCAGTACCCACGCGAAGGGGCTAAGGTTATGGGATATACCATTCGCACTGCCCGTTTCCGCTATACCGAATGGATGAAAGACGGCTATAGGACGGACATCCCCTATAACAAAAAATATGTCATGGCCCGCGAAATGTATGATTACGAGAAAGATCCGCTGGAAAAAGTCAGCGTAATCGACAAACCTGAATATGCCCAGGATCAAAAGAAACTGGAAAGTTCCTTTCTGGAAAGCATGCAACGTGAACATATGAGTTCTGTTGAATACGGCAAATTAGCCAATTTTAAACCAGCCATCCCGGTAGGTTCGGGCACTAAAAAGGGAAAAAAAGGGAAACCTAAGGGAGAAGATTGATTGTGGTATATATTCTACCAACACAAAATATTTACAATTAAGACCGATTATGTTCAATCAGAATATCTCAAAATCATTTTAAGTCTTACTGCCTTTTAGTAGCTTTTTTGACAGTTCGATCCAATTTGATTCGAGATATCTGATTGACATAATGGAGACTAATCATATCAGAGACTAATCAACCCAAAATTATATAACAACTTAAATATCATTGTTATATAAAATCAACCAAGAATAACCAACTAAAATCCTGAACTATGAAATGGAAACGATGGATCTATTGCTTTATGCTTATTACGTGCATGATGGCATTCTCGCAACAGAATTCCCTGTATGCTCAGAAATCTGCGCCCGGTGAAATCTCGGGAGTAGTAAAAGACCAGTCCTCCAAAGAAGTTCTACCTTTTGCAACGGTTGTGATAAAAGGTACTGTAAACGGTATTGTCACCGATTTGGATGGCCTTTTCCGTTTGGCCAACCTTCAGCCAGGTGACTATACATTGGTCATATCTTACATAGGGTATAGTGCAAAAGAGGTTCCCGTGACGATTAAAGCGGGAGAACGAAAAAAATTACTTGTAGAACTCGACCAGCCTCTCGTAACCCTTGGTGAAGTTGTTGTAAGCAGCCAGCGCAGGGGTCAGAACGCAGCAATCAATCAGCAGCTAAAATCCAATGCATTGGTCAATGTAGTTTCCAAGGATGCGATCCGTGAATTGCCGGATGTGAATGCCGCCGAAGCAATCGGACGTCTGCCGGGTGTTTCCCTGGAAAGAAGCAATGGTGAAGGATCAAAAGTCGTTTTGCGAGGTCTGGATCCAAAATTCAGCAATGTCACAATCAATGGGATTCAACAGCCTTCAACGGATAATAGCACCAATGGGGATCGTTCTGTGGATTTGAGCAATATTTCACCAGAATTGCTTTCGGGGATCGAAGTCTTCAAATCACCTACCGCAGACATGGATGCAGACGCTATTGCAGGGACAATCAACCTGGTGATCTCAAAGGCATCAGACATACCTGTCAATCAAGTCAGGCTCTACGGCGGGTACAATAACCTTTACCAGTCGTTTGGCAATTACAGGGCCTCCTGGGACTATTCTTCCCGTTTTTTAAATAAAAAACTGGGAGTAATGGCACAAGTCAACTACGAAAGTCGCGACCGCAGCTCCCAAAGTCAGAATATTGCTTATTTTAACCCGAATGCGGAAAAAGCAGACTCATTTTACATCGACAATACCACCCTTACAGAGAAGAAGCAAAAGACCGTGCGCTATGGCGGACTGGCATTGATAGATTATCAGTTTGATTTTGGTGGTATCTATCTGACAAACATCTACAACTCGTCACCCAGAAAAAGTTTTACGCAAACAATAAATGTAAACAGAAATGGTGAGTTAATTCACACTGCAAATGTCAATGAAAGTGTAACCAGCTCTATCAACAGTACTCTTGGTGGTGTGGTGAACCTTAAAAAACTAAAGATTGACTGGAGTTTAACAAGGGTAAAGACCACGAACTTCAATCCTTACGACATGAGCCTAACCTTTGATCTGGGGGCGCCTTATGGCCTGAAACCCGGAGCTGTCGGCAAAAATATTTCCGATCCGAAGATGTTCTCTGACAGCCTTGTTTTCAATAGTGTTAACATGAAAAAGGATACACTTTCATTCTTAAGGGCCTCAACCTGGACCCCCGACACGCTGACTCAAACCAACTATACAGCCAAACTTGATTTTGAAGTCCCGCTAAAACTGGGAGATAAAATAGCAGGATATTTAAAATTCGGAGGAAAATACCAGACTGAAAAGCGCAAACGAAGCGGTATCCTTTATTCAGACCAGCAGTACTATCTTAAACCGGCACTAACAGATCTGGCCATCAAGAATGACCCTCGTGGTACGCTCGCGGTTACTACGAACCGAAATATTCAAATGTCTAACTTCAACGAGCAGACGAATGTTCCTATCCTGAATGGAGCCTACAATATGTTTCCCAATATTCTCGAAAGTCAGATCCGGGACTGGCATACTTACCATATGTCAGAATATGTAAGCGATCCTAGTAATGCAGAGCTAAATTACGACACCGACGAAAGATTAGCAGCCGGTTATGTCATGCTGAAATTAAACTACGGCGACCTGATTACCTTTATACCGGGGATCCGATACGAAAATTCCAACAATACCTACCACGGAATATATTCGTCAATTAATGGAGCCATGGGTTTGAGCGGCTATTATGAACCGGATACCACTTCGCAGAAATACAGTGAATGGTTACCCAGCGCCCACCTGAAAATCACGCCGACAAAATGGATGGATATCAGACTTTCTGCAGCAAAAACACTTACCCGTCCGAATTACATGTGGATCATTCCCCGGTTCAGGTACAATGCAGGTAACTATAGTGTAAGCAAGGCAAATCCCGATCTGAAACATGCTACAGCCTGGAACTATGATCTTTCCGTTACATTTTATACAGGAAAATTCGGATTGTTGTCCATAGGCGGTTACAGCAAACAAATCAAAAACATGTTTTATGCCATCAGTGGTACCCTTTCGCCGGAAGATGCCGTAAAAAACGGACTACCGCCGCAATCATTTGACCTGAATGAAGATTATACCAATCTAGATAAATCTTATGTGAAGGGTATTGAATTTGATTACAAGACACACTTCAATTTTCTGCCGGAACCGTTCAACCGGTTTGCTTTTGGGGTCAATTTTACCCGTTTATGGTCAAGCACCTATTATTTAGTCTGGAATAAGGTCGAAGATATTGTGATGTATAACAATGTGAGGCCTACACTTGTAGTGGATTTCTCCAAGTCCTATTTTAAGCTGACTGAAAGCAGAATGCCTTCGCAGGTTGACTTCACAGCAAATAGTTTTATTGGTTATGACTTCAAGGGATTTTCAACACGGGTATCGATGAGCTACCAGGGAAACAGACTGACTGGTATTAACCCAAATACGGATCAGTCAGGATATTATCAATACACAGATTCTTATTTAAGATTCGATGTAACTGCCAAGCAGAAGATCAACAAATACATCAGTGTCCTGCTGAATTTAAACAACCTGACCAACGCGACAGAAAAAGGGTTCAGGTATACCTCTGCCTATCCAACCTACGAGAACATGTACGGGTTTTCGGCTGATTTGGGTGTAGAAATTAATTTTTGAGGAAATCCTTTCATTATTCAAAATGTCATAAAAAATTAGAAGATGAAAACAATATATAAAAAATCAATTTTGCTGGGTGGTCTTATCCTCCTCATGCATGTGGCCTTTTCACAGCAACGGGTGGTCACCATTCAGGGTATCATTCCCGGCCAACCCCTGGTTTATGATCAGATCTTTAATGCGATCAATGCGGACGCCACCAACCGCCTGACCAACAAAAATGTTGTTTATGAACTAAAAAGAGGACAGGTTTACCTTGAAACCTCCACCATCAACAGCGCAGACTTTGATCTCTATATCCGTTCTGAGGCCGGGACAGGAACAATGCCTATCATTTTTCACACGCTGAACAGTGCCGGCGCCTCTGCCAATATGATAACCGCCAGGCAGAATTTCACCCTGGAAAATATCGAGATCGACGGAAAGCATTCCAACGGTACCCTGGGAAACAGAATCCTGAACATGTACGGGAAAAATTACAGGTGTACTTTCAAGGGCTGCCGGATCACCAATGACCGTGGAGGTGCACTCGCGGTTCAGGTTGATGGGGTCAAACTTTATTACATTGACTGCATCATGGGCAACCTGGGCCATCAGATTTCAATCGGAGGAAACGGAAGGGCCGTTGATCTCCGAAATACAGGAACAGTGGATACCGTAGTGATACAGAACTGTACCTTGTACAATATGACAGACCGGGTATTCCGCAACATGGCTCCCATTATCAATTATTTCAAGATGGATCACAATACCATTGTGAACATCCAGGGGTATCACGGTTGTGTTCAGCTGGGAAAAACGAAAAAAGCTATCATTACCAACAATATTTTTGCCGATCCGCTTACCTTCGGAGACCGTTTCCCCGCCCGGTGGAGAACCGAGCAGATGCAGCCCGACAAGGCCTTTGCAGTCATCACACATGACAGTCTTTCAAAAGCTTTACCGGTGGCATCTGTTGAAATGAGAAACAACAACATCTATTTTGATAAGAAGTTTGTGGACTTCTTCAATCAGACACCTCCCAACGACTCCATTGGTATGGTAAGGCCCATCAACAATGCCATCATTGGCTTTTTGGGTGCCTCCTTGCCACAGGCCTATTATGCCGAAGAGTTAGTATTCAAGAATGCCTCTCCGTGGATGGCACTATATAACTACTTGACCTATTGGATTACGCACCCCAAAGCATCGGTTTTCCCCAATAATTTCTCTGAACTATATCCTTATGAGTGGGATGTCAGTTATTCGACTGCTTCGAAATCTTACAAGGCTGGTGACAATGGTTATCCTGTGGGTGATTTAAATGCCTGGCCGGCACTTAAAACTCAATGGGCTCAGGGAATTATTCAAAAAAATGCACCAATTGGAGCACCAAAAGAATTTGGATTTGTGATGGAAACCAGCTATCCTAACCCATTTGTAAATCAAACCGAAATCTCTTATACTGTCACAAAGGCACAAAAGATGGAGGTTAGTGTTTACAACATTATAGGTCAGAGAGTTAATACACTCGTAAATACCTTTCAAGAGGAAGGTAATTATAGAGTAACCTGGGATGGTAGTGACTATACCGGTAAAAGTTCCAATAAAGGAATGTATCTGATTAATCTTTCAGGTCTTAACGGGAAAATAGGTGCAAAACTTTTCAAGAATTAAAATTTTTTCATCTGAATAGCGGATTTAGGATTCGAATGATAAAAACGTACAAAAAAAAGTGAAATCTCTCTATTTCTTCCTGATAATCTCAGTATTTTCCTTTGGAATTACATTTTCAAATGAGCCTGAATCCGGTCATTCCGTGTTCGGGGCAAAGGCAAAAAGTGTGATGAATCCTCAGGATTCGGTGGCCTTAGAAAACGATTACGTAAAGGTCATGTTCAATTCTGCCGCCTGCCACAATGCCCTGACACCGGGTTTTGGAACCAGGGTCATCGTCGCACTTGGCAAATTGACAATCCAAAGCAGTAAGGGGATTATCAGGTTGGAACGGGGAAATGTGGCAGCCTTTCTGTCAGGCGAATCCTATAGCACACCCGACGGGGCTTACTTTGAAGTAGCTTTCAAGACCAACCATCCTCCGCTTAAATCACCTGATAAATGGATCGAGCCATTAAAAAACAAAATCGTGTATGAAGATGACCAGATCCGTGTATTCGAAGAAAGACTTGCCCCTGGCGATACACGTGAATTGCACAGCCATGCCCAACGGTTGGTTGTGCGTCTCAACAACGTACAGCTAACTGACCCAAGAACCAAACCCAACGGAACTCCGGGAGGAGGAATCCAGGTTCCTAATACGGTCAAATTTGCCGAACCAATGGTGCATGTTGTAAAGAATTTAAGCAAGGACACCCCTCTTTTCAACGTGGTGATAGAATTTAAACTTCCCGTTCAAGCTCAACTCTTACCAGGATTTCGGGAGTATACCTACAAGCAGATCGACACCATTGCTTTGAAGTTATATGTGAAGAATCCTACTGATTTCAACAACAAAATCAGTTATCCGCTAATCGTTTTTTTCTTCGGAGGGGGTTGGAATACAGGCAAGGTTTCGCAATTCGAAACGCATGCCAATTATTTCTCTACACGCGGAATAATAACCGCATTAGCCGATTACCGGGTAAAAAGCCGTCATCAGACGACCCCTTTTGATGCAGTGGCTGATGCGAAATCTGTCATCAGATACCTGCGCGGGAATGCGGCACTTTTGCACATCGACACCGCTAAAATTGTAGCCTCAGGAGGTTCTGCAGGGGGTCATCTTGCCGCAGGGACTGCGACGATCCCAGGTCTCAATGATGCCAATGACAACCTGAAAGTTAGCTGCCTGCCCAATGCACTCGTATTGTTCAACCCGGTATTCGACAACGGACCTTCCGGGTACGGTTACGACAGAATCGGTGAAAGATATCCTGAAATATCACCCTTTCACAACATCCGGAAAGGAACCCCACCAACCATCGTCTTTCTGGGTACCAAAGATGATTTGGTCCCCGTCGAGACGGCAAGGCGCTACAAACAAAAAATGGAGGAGGCAGGTTGCCGTTGCGATCTGTTTTTGTATGAAGGTCAAAAACATGGATTTTTCAACTACCATGATGCAACCAAAGAGGGGAGCCGATATTTCAGTGAAACTGTCAATCAAACTGATCTTTTTCTTGAATCACTTGGTTACCTGAAAGGAAAGCCAACTATCAGCGAATTTATCCAACAATCTCAATAATTGTCTGAATTGCAAACAATACTCCTCCATAGAAAAAACATTCATCTGGTGATAATGATCGTCCTGGCATTTCTTTGCAACCGGAGCATAGCTCAGTCTCAAGGATCAAGGATAATTACCGAACGACAATATCCCGGCTCAATCGAATTGTCCAATGATTCGGTTCGGGTCGTGTTGGAACCTAATTTGGGCGGAAGAGTTCTTGCATATGAACTCAATGGCAAAAATGTATTGTATGTAGATGATGCACAGGATGGTAATGTATATGAACCCGGAAAGTTCATCCATCCTTCCGGCGGAAGGTCAGATATCGGACCTGAGAGAACCATTCCAGCGCATCCGGCACTTTTTCTGGGGAAGTGGGATGCCCGTGTAACAGGTGAGCGGGAAGCAGAAATGATCAGTCAGGAAGATACAGCCACCGGTGTTCAACTGAAACGAAAATTCAAACTTGCCAAAAACGGCAGTCGTCTCGAATTTACCCAGACCATCAGGAATACAAGTAAATCAATGAAAAAATATTGCCACTGGAGCCGTACCTTCGTTAAAGGAAACGGTATTTCATTGTCGCCACTTAATCCTGAAAGCAGATATCCGTTGGGCTATTTAATCTATGGACCGGGAAGAACACTTAATTTTATCCCTGAAAAGGAGGTAAATATCCGGATCAGGGAGGGAATCCTTGAAGTAACCGGAATACCATCACAACCTAAAATTGTAACGGATAGCTATGCAGGTTGGTTGGCATATATCACAAGGGACAATCAGCTTTTCGTTAAAAAATACCCGGTGTTTCCGCTTAGAAATTATGGCGAAATTGCAGCAAGTACAGCCTGCGTTTTTTACAAGGAACTGATGTGCGAAATTGAACCCATCGGTCCGATGGAAACAATTGCTCCAGGGAAAGAGGTTTCATTTACAGAATACTGGTATCTTTTTAATTACTCCTACCCGGCAGATAAGAACGCCGATCTGAAAGGCATCCAGAATAAAATAAAAGAGTTGAATTAGTATAATTAGCATTGCATGAAAAATTTATTGACGTCAATAGGCATTTTAGCGCAGGTCGGATTGACCTTGACTCAGCTCTCCGCTCAGGAAAAGAAAATGAATGTTCTTTTCATTGCGGTGGACGATTTAAAACCGGTACTGGGTTGTTATGGAGATAAACTAGTTAAAAGTCCCAACATCGACAAGCTTGCTTCACATGGGACAGTCTTCCTGCAAAACTACTGTCAACAGGCAGTCTGCGGACCGACACGCGCCAGCCTGATGACCGGGATGCGCCCCGACTATACCCGTGTCTGGGACCTGAAAACAAAGATGCGCGATGTCAATCCGGATATTCTCTCTCTACCACAATACTTTATTTCGAATGGATACCAGACTGCGGGAATTGGTAAAATTTTCGATTCACGCTGCGTGGACGACGACTTCGACAAACCATCCTGGAGCATTCCATATTTCAAAAAATCCGATAAATATTATCCGGCTTCCACCGGAAAGCCCGAAGGTCAGTACCAAAAACCCGAAACAAAGGCTCTGATCGTCAAATACACTAAGGAAGGCCAGGCTAAAGGATTGACGGGTAAGGATCTTACAGCATTTGTTGACAAATATATAAAGCCATCCGTCGAATGTGTGGATGTTCCGGACAATGCCTATATTGATGGTGCCAACACTGTCCATGCCAAAGAAATACTCGCAAAACTTGCAAAAGATGGCCGCCCGTTTTTCTTTGGAGTTGGACTGACAAAGCCCCATTTACCTTTCGTTGCACCAAAAAAATACTGGGATCTATACCAGAGGGACAAGATGCCACTGGCACCTTTCCAGCAAAAAGCCAAAAACAGTCCGGACATGGCCTACCATACCGCAGCAGAATTGTACGCCTATTCTGACATACCCGAAATTTCATCCTTTTCCGATCAGAAAGTCGGGCTGGATATGCCGATTGACAAGCAAAAGGAGCTGATACACGGCTATTATGCAGCGACATCGTACACTGATGCCCAGGTTGGAATCCTCCTAAATACGCTCGATTCACTTGGATTATCCAAAAACACGATCGTTATACTTTGGGGCGACCATGGCTGGCATCTGGGCGACCACAACCTGTGGTGCAAACACACCAACTTTGAACAGGCGACCCATGCACCGCTGATCATCTCTTCCCCCGGAATCAATCCGTCAAAAACAAAATCGCCATCCGAATTCATTGATATATTCCCAACGTTGTGTGATCTCTCAGGCATCGCAATTCCATCGCACCTGGATGGGAAAAGTTTGGTTTCAGTGATGAAGAATCCAAAAGCAACCGTCAAGGACTTTTCAATCAGCCAATATCCGCGTACCCTTGACAAACTGGATACGGAAAGGCTGGGATGGTCTGATGGACAGTACATGGGATATTCGCTCAGAACCGGGAAATATCGCTATACCATCTGGATGAAGGACAGTTTCCGGAGTTACAAACCGTTCAGTGAGGACCTGATAGTAGCCACTGAACTGTACGATTATGTAAAAGACCCCAATGAGACGGTCAGTGTTGTGAACGAAAAAGAATATGCTTCCATTGCAAAAGAATTAAACAGCAAAATGGTCAATTTTTTGAATTCGCAGTACAAAAAATTTTCAGTTAAATAGTGTGTACAAACGACTATGATTAAATTTTACAAACAAGCAGCATTTCTTGCACTATTCATTTTAACCGCATCATTCGGTTATTCACAGGGGTTTGAAGCACTCCGGCTGAAAGTAAATCCAATCATTACACCCGGAATGCTTCCTTCCGGGGATGGAGATAACATCAATGGCCCTTCAATGATCAAAGTACCCGACTGGATCCAGTCTCCGTTGGGGAAATATTACCTCTATTTTGCCCACCACCAGGGGAAATACATCCGTCTGGCTTATGCTGATCATCCTGAAGGTCCCTGGAAAATTTATGAAAAGGGAACCCTGAAAAGGGAAGATTGCATTTTCGATGATGGCATCAATAAGTTGGCTGTCAAACATATCGCATCTCCCGATCTTTTGATTGATCCCGAAAAAAAGGAGTTGGTGATGTATTTCCACATCTCGGCAGGGAAAACAGCAGATGGCGTAGAAACCCCCCAGGTGACTCTTCGGGCTACCTCTAAAAATGGGATTGACTTTCTTCCTGAGCATGAAATACTCGGCGAATCCTATTTCAGGGTCTTCAAATGGGACAATCAGTTTTACGCCATGTCGAAGAAAGGATTGTACAGGTCTGACGATGGGAAGACAAAATTTGAACAGGGACCCAACCCCTATCGTCTGGTTAATGATCCCAACGGATCGTACCACTTGCGACATCTGGCCCTGCTTCAAAAAGGGGAGTTCATGTATATCTTCTATTCCAGAATCGGAGATGCACCTGAACACATCCTCTATTCAAAAATCCATCTAACCAAAGACTGGCAAAACTGGGAAGCTTCGACGCCAGTTTCGCTACTGGAACCTCAATACGATTATGAGGGCGTCAACAATCCAATTGTAAAATCAGTTGAAGGAGCCTCCAAAAAATCGGTCCGTGAACTCAGGGATCCTGCCATCTTCGAAGACCAGGGAAAAATATATCTTCTATATTCCATTGCAGGAGAACTTGGCATTGGCATCGCGGAAGTTAAAATCAATCAAACTGGCAGTAAAACCAATGGAATCTCCGTTTCGGATTCGATAGTCAGGCAGGTAGAAGCAATGGAGAAGGAAGGAATCATCCAAAGAGCCCAAAAATTATTAAATGTAAAACCACGAACAGTAACAGCCACTTCATGCCCCAGAAGTGCAGGCGGCAGGCACGATTTTTACTCGGAAGGTCCGTATTGGTGGCCTGACCCTGCCAATCCAAACGGAAAATTTATCCGGCATGACGGGCTGAGGTTTCCCGGCCGGTTCCAGGATCACGACAAGGATCTCCGCAATTTCTCATGGATTGTCGGAACAGAGACATCCGCCTGGCTTTTAACCGGAAATCAAAAATATGCCAATGCTGCGATGGAACATCTGATGGCCTGGCTGGTTGATACAACTACCATGATGAACCCCAATATGCTGTATGCGCAGGCAATCCGCGGTGTAAATACCGGTCGCGGAACCGGGATCATCGATGCAGGACAATTAATGGATGTTGCGCAATCCGTGATGATTCTGCAGAAATCCCCGGCCGTATCTGCCAAAGACATTGCAGCCATAAAAGAATGGTTTGGAAAATTTGTCTCCTGGCTTACTACACATTCCTATGGTCTTGATGAGATGAACGCCAGGAATAACCATGGTACCTGGTGGCATGCACAGGTCGCCTCCTATGCCCGATTAACCGGGGATGAAAAGGTCCTGCGGATGTGCCGCGACCATTACATGAAAATATTGCTGCCCAACCAGATGGCGTCAAACGGAAGCTATCCGGAAGAACTGGCCAGGACCAAACCCTATTCCTATTCCTTGTTCAATCTGGATGCAACGGCCTCCTTACTTTGGATCCTTGATGATAAAAACTTCAATGACTGGAATTATGTACTGCCCGACGGGCGTGGCATCTGGAAAGGTCTCGATTATATGCTCTCATTCCTCCTGGACAAAAAGAAATGGACCGGAGGTGAGGATGTGGACCATTGGAACGATCAACCCGAAGCCAGGCAATTTATGATTTTCGCAGCGATTGCAGGAAGCAATCCTGCCTGGATTGACTTGTGGAAATCACTAAAAGAGAAAAACAATAGTGATGAAAGCGCAATTTCAATGATGCTGAAAAACCCCTTGCTTTGGATAAATATAAAAAACAATAAATAAAACTCCTGAATCATGAATCTTTTAAAGACTTTCCCGAGACTTGCCAACATTAAAACAGTTGGTATGCTTACCCTGCCAATGATAGGGGCAATGATGAACTCTACCCTCGCTGATGCACAAAAAACCCAACAGAAGAAGCCAAACATCATCTTTATTCTGGCCGATGATCTGGGTTATGCCGAAATTGGCTGTAACGGGTCTGATCATTACAAAACGCCCAATATCGATAAACTGGCGAGTCAGGGACTCCGTTTCACGCATGCCTATGCCACACCACTGTGTGGCCCGTCGCGTGCAACCCTCCTTACCGGACGGTATGTGTTCCGCACCGGGGCTACAAACCAGGATGCCTGCTCCAGCGTCTTTACCAAAGCCGAGAAGGCGATCCCTTATTACATTAAACCTGCTGGATATGTTTCCACGTGTATCGGCAAATGGGGGCAATTACCGGATGATCCATCTGACTTCAGCTTTGATGAATACCTGCGGTTCTTTGGAAGCGGCGTTTACTGGACGGAGCCCGGAAAAAAACAGAATTACAGGGTCAATGGTACGGACTTTATCCTGAAAGAGAACGAGTATATGCCGGATGTGATGCATCAGAAGATGGTCGATTTCCTGACAAAAAACAAAAACAACCAGTTCTTCGCCTACTATTCCATGTCGCATGTTCATGGGGAAATTATGAGAACTCCCGACAGCAAACCGACTACTACCGACTTCTATGACGACAATATCGTTTATATGGACAAGCTTGTAGGCGCCCTCCGGAAAGAACTCGACCGCCTCAAACTAAGCGACAATACCATCCTGATTTTCTTTAGCGACAACGGAACTGCCGGAGGCAAATCGGATAGGGCTACGATCGGTGGACG
This sequence comes from uncultured Bacteroidia bacterium, assembly GCA_903902325.1. Taxonomy (GTDB): domain Bacteria; phylum Bacteroidota; class Bacteroidia; order Bacteroidales; family Prolixibacteraceae; genus CAINVV01. The sequence continues at coordinate 44,475 of CAIUUO010000050.1, read as the reverse complement.
CCGGTTAAGCGGACAAAAAGGATCGATGCTTGAAGGCGGAAGTCTTGAGCCGCTGATCATTTACTGGCCTGGCGTCACACCTAAAGGAAAGGTTTCTGATGATCTGATCAGTGAAACAGATTTTCTTCCAACTTTTGCTGAAATTACGGGAGCGACCCTGCCAAAAGAGGCTATTCTTGATGGTCAAAGCTTTAATGCCCAAATCCACGGCCAAAAAGGAAACCCAAGAAACTCAGTATTTGTGCAACTTGCCAACAATTACTGGGTGCGTAATGCGGGATGGAAACTCAATGAATCCGGTGAACTATATGACATGAGCAAGGCTCCTTTCGAAGAGATTGCCGTCGCTGCCGATACGAAAAACGAGGCTGCAATCGCCGCACGCAAAAGTCTGCAGACAGAACTCGACCGCTTAAACCCGAAGGGCGGGTACATTGACCAGGGCGATGGCACCGGTCGTCATGCCAACAAGGCTGCCAATCAACTGAAGAAGAAAGCCAAAAAAGCGAAACAAAAAGAAGAATGAATACGAAATAATCTGCCATGAAATCTTTCTATTTACCAAGAGCAGCAAACCTGATCCTCCTTACTGCAATGCCTTCAGCTCTCTTTTCACAAAGCAGTCGAGCTGATCTGAAGAAACCCAATATCCTTGTAATTTTAAGCGATGACATGGGTTACTCAGACATTGGTTGTTTCGGCTCGGAAATCAAAACGCCAAACCTCGACAGGCTGGCTAACAACGGGATACGTTTCACCCAGTTTTACAATACCGCCAGGTGCAGTCCGAGCCGGGCGTCCCTTTTGACCGGCCTTTACCCTCATGAGGCCAATATGGGCAATCTGGCCTCTGAAAATTATACGGAGCCTGGGTATGGCGACGATTTGAGCAAAAACTCCGTCACCCTTGCCCATATCCTGAAAAAGGCAGGATATGCAACTTATATGACAGGTAAATGGCACATTGCCAAGGACATTTCTCCAAAAGGGAACAAAGAGAACTGGCCATTGCAGCGGGGATTCGACAGGTATTTCGGTACCCTAAACGGCTCCGGAAGCTATTATGATCCTGGTACTTTGATCAGTAACAATACTTTTGTTCCACCGGGCAAAAATTTCTATTACACGGATGCCATCAGCGATACTACCGTGAAATTTATCCGACAGCACCCAAAGGATAAACCATTCTTTTTTTACGTTGCCTATACCGCTGCACACTGGCCATTGCATGCCCCTGAAAAAGAGGTGGCAAAATACAAAGGCAAATATGATATCGGATGGGATTCACTTCGCGTATTGCGCTTCAACAAGTTAAAGAAACTGGGGATCATCAGCAACAATTGCGTCCTTTCAAAAAGGAGTGTAGAGGTCCCTGCATGGAAAGATGAACCCTTGAAAGCCTGGCAGGTACGACGTATGCAGGTTTATGCGGCTATGATCGATGTGATGGATCAGGGTATTGGCCGAATCATCTCTGCTTTGGAGGAGAAAGGCGAACTGGATAACACTGTCATTTTCTTCATGCAGGACAATGGCGGTTGCGCCGAACCTCAGGGATCTGATCAGCCTGAAATCCCTCCTACGGCAGACCAATTGGTGCTGAAGCCAACTTCGTATGATTCAATCAATTTGAGCAAAAAGCCAATATACACCCGTGACGGACGCTTTGTTCGCAGCGGACGGGGAGTCATGGCCGGTGATGCCAATGCATGGATGGCTTATGGTCCGGAATGGGCGAACGTTAGCAACACTCCTTACAGAATGTACAAACAGTATGTTCATCAGGGTGGTATTGCATCACCACTTATTGTGCACTGGCCGGAGGGTATTGTCAAAAAAGGATTGATTACCAGGCAGCTATCACACTTAATCGACATTGTTCCAACTTGTCTCGAAATAACAGGTGTACAATACCCGACCATTTTCGACAACAATGCCATTCAGCCGCTGGAAGGTATCAGCCTGATCCCTGCCCTGAAAAACCAGAATACAAAACGGGAATTCCTTTTCTGGGAACATTCTGCCAACCGCGCCATCAGGATCGGAGACTGGAAATTGGTTGCCAGGGTGAAGAATCAGAAAAGATTCACTCCTGCAGACGAAAATGTCTGGGAACTGTATGATCTTGACAAGGATCCTTCTGAAACTAATGACCTTGCCGCCAGATTTCCTGAAAGAGTAAAGGAGATGGCAGCCAAATGGGAAGCCGAAGCGCTGCGGACGAAGGCAAAGCCATGGCCGTGGAATACCAGTGAAAAAATAAAAGTGAAAAGCGAATAATCGGGAGATTTCAATTGTATTTCCAAATAGTGTTTGATTACATAAGAAGATGAAAACATTAATAAATCTGACATTCCTTCTATGCCTTTTTGCTCCTGTAAGTCTGATGGCTCAACAGGAATACCGCACAGTAAAAGATATTCATTATTACAGTGATTCGGTTCAAAAGAATGATGCATATCTGGCATCTCAATGTACACTGGATATCTGTTATCCTGATAAAGCAAAGAATTTTCCGACCATTGTATGGTTTCACGGTGGAAGTTTAACAGGCGGGAAGAAACAAATTCCGGAAACTCTGATGAACAAAGGATACGCAGTTATTGGAGTTGAATACAGGCTTTCCCCTAAAGTGAAGGCTCCGGCCTATATAGAAGATGCTGCAGCAGCAGTGGCATGGGTGTTCAAAAACATTGGCAAATTTGGCGGAAACAGGAATCTGATTTTCATTTCAGGGCATTCTGCCGGAGGATACCTTGGAATGATGATCACCCTCGACAAGAGTTGGTTGGCAAAATACAATATCGACCCGGACAGTATTGCAGCATTGATCCCCTTTAGCGGACAAGCTATTACTCATTTTACCATCCGGAAAGAAGAAGGAATTAAAAACACTCAACCCATTATTGACAAGTATGCACCTCTCTATTTCGTGCGCTCGGATGCACCCCGTATGTTACTGATCACCGGTGACCGAGAACTTGAATTACTTGGCCGCTATGAAGAAAATGCCTATTTGTTAAGGATGATGAAATTGACGGGGCATACAAAAACAACCCTGTTTGAACTTCAGGGATTTGACCATGGAGGTATGGCAGAACCAGCCTTCCCATTGCTTTTAAAAGAAGTGGCTGCTGTTACCAAAGAAATTTTAGAAAAAAAACAAAGACCTTAACAATCAAACAATGATTCAAACCAGAAAATTTATCATGCTGTGCCTGCTGATTAGCGGACTCGGATGCACCGGCCTGCTCAGGGCACAAACAGAAAACAGTACCCGGCTGAATGATAACTGGAAATTTCTCAAAGGTGACCTTGGAGGCATCTGGGAAGCAGTAAGAACCTTTAAGGCCGGTGATCCCGAGAGTGTTCCCCTTTGGGAGAATGTCACGCTGCCCCACTGTTTCAATGCCACGGATGCCGTCGATCCGGATGTGAACTATTACCAGGGTCCGGGATGGTACACGAACCGCATTACAATAAGCAATCCTTTTACAAACGGGCGGACGCTTCTCCATTTTGAAGGTGCAGGACAAAAAACCGAAGTATGGATATACACCACGAAGGTTGGTTCACATGTGGGTGGCTACAATGAATGGTCAGTAGATATTACAGATGCCGTCCGGGAATTTCTTCAGAATAAGAAGGTATCGGATGTCTACAAAGGGAAAATCCCAATCTCGATCCGTTGTGATAACTCGAGGGACCTCGAGATGATCCCTTCAAGTATGTCTGACTTCAATGTATACGGAGGAATTTACAGATACCTTAATCTGGCCTATTTACCGGCATTCTCGATAGAAAGGCTTCATGTTAATGCATCGGTCGATGCAAAAGGAGTAGAAGGGAAATTGGATCTGAGTCTGAAATTCAGGAATAAATCGGAACTAACCAAAGCCGGAATAAAAATTGAAATCAAAGATCCTTCCGGGAAGTTGTTGATCGCGAAGACCCAGGAAACAGAATCTTTCGAAGGCGAAAAGTCAATCCTTACGCAAATCGTAAAAAAACCGGTTCTGTGGTCACCCGACCAGCCCAATTTGTATACCTGCAGCGTGACAATAGAAACTGCCACTGGCACACAAACCGTTACAGAGAAATTTGGTTTCCGAAATTTTGAATTTGTCGAAAAAGGGCCGTTTAAGCTGAATGGCAACAGGTTGCTGCTTCGTGGCACACACCGTCACGAGGATCATGCCGGCGTAGCAGCAGCCATGACCGAACCAATGATTCGTCAGGAAATGAAAATGATGAAGGATATGGGCGTTAATTTTATTCGCCTGGGCCATTACCAGCAATCAAGGATCGTCCTGAATCTGTGCGATAGCCTGGGCATCTTCGTCTGGGAGGAAATTCCGTGGTGTCGTGGCGGACTAGGAGGCCCAAAATACCAGCAACAAGCGAAAAGCATGCTCACTGACATGATAGATCAGCACAGCAATCATCCGGCTTGTATCATCTGGGGGCTGGGCAATGAAAACGACTGGCCGGGCGATTTCCCCGAATTTGACAAGGAAAAAATCCTTTCATTTATGACAGAACTGAATACATTGGCTCATAAACTTGACCCAACCAGGATGACTTCTATCCGGCGTTGTGATTTTTGCAAGGATATACCTGATGTGTATTCTCCCTCCATTTGGGCAGGCTGGTACAAAGGTATTTACACAGAATATCGACAGTCCACTGAAACAGAAATGCAAAAAGTCAAGCATTTCTTTCACGCCGAATGGGGTGGCGACAGCCACGCCGGACGCCATTCAGAGGCTCCTGACAAAATCCTGCAAAAAGTTGAAACCGGCGTTGGTACTGATGAGCGCAAAGGAGATGCGTCCCTTTTCGGAGGACCTGCGAGGGTCTCTAAAGACGGCGACTGGAGTGAGTCCTATCTTTGCAACCTGGTCGACTGGCATTTGAAAGAACAGGAGAATATGCCTTATCTCACTGGTTCGGCATACTGGCCATTCAAGGATTTTTCTACTCCGATCAGACCCGATAATCCAATACCATACATGAATCAAAAAGGCGTGGTGGAGCGTGATCTGACAAAAAAGGAGGCTTATTATGTCTTCCAGTCGTGGTGGACCCAGATTCCCATGGCGCATATTTACGGACACAGTTGGCCTGTTCGCTGGGGAGATCCCGGTGAGGAGAAAATGGTCAAAGTCTACTCCAATTGCGACGAAGCCGAACTGTTTGTCAACGGGAAGAGTTTCGGAATAAAGAAAAGAAATGGTCAGGACTTTCCCGCAGCGGGTTTGCGCTGGAATGTTGTATATCATCCTGGTGTCAATAATTTAAAGGTCATTGCCCGAAAAGGGAAAATTACGGTCACCGATGAGATCAAACAGGCATACCAGACCGAAAAATGGGGAGCTCCTGCTCAGATGACATTCAATAAAATTGATCAGAAAGGCGAAATTGCCACTCTTGAGGTCAAGTTGTTGGATGCGAACCAAGTGTTGTGTCTGGATGCAAAAAATGTGGTAACTTTCGGACTGACCGGGGATGGTGTACTGGTGGATAACCTGGGCACTTCGTCCGGCTCAAGAAAAGTTGAGATGTATAATGGAAGGGTAATTATCCGTGTAAATACCAAAGGTGGAAAAAATGTCGCCAGTGTCATGTGCACAGGAATTCCGACTGTTTTCTTCAACCTTGCACAATAGGAATTAACCAAACAATTCAGTGTATAAAATGGAAAACAAATCAAAACAAAACCGGCGCGATTTTATCGCAAAGTCGACCATGGCAATGGGCGGAATCTCAGCAGGGCTAAATGCTTATAGCTCAAATGGAACGAGTCGGACTGTCGGTCCAAACGATAAAATCCGTATGGGTTTTATTGGAATCGGAAACAGAGGCTCCCAGCTTCTGGAACTGTTCATGCAAAATAAGGATGTTGAAATTGCCGCCCTGTGCGATATTTATGAACCTTATTTGAAGCGCGACAGAAGCACTGTCGACCCGCGTTGGTTACAAACCCTGGCAGGACAGGTTCCCCAGATGGGCGAAAAATTTGAAACAAAACCAACACGTTACAATGATTACCGGAAACTACTGGAAGACAAGAATATAGATGCGGTCTGCATTGCAACCCCCGATCACTGGCACGCCATCATGATGATTGAAGCTGTGAAGGCAGGAAAAGATGTTTACGTGGAGAAGCCTTTGACACAAACTATTAAGGAAGGCCGGACGATGGTCAACGTTTGGAAGGCCAGCGACCGGGTAGTCGCAGTCGGACTCAACCGCAGGGGAAACGAGGTTTACCAGAAACTTGCCAAAGAAATTCCGGCAGGTAAGATTGGTCAGGTAACAGTTGGCAGATCAGCCCGTGTCAGCAACCTTTTCCCGAATGGGATTGGTAAACTGAAGGCCGAGCAGCCACCCAAGGATTTCAACTGGGATATGTGGCTCGGTCCAAGGGCTTCCAGGCCTTACCAGTACAACATGGCACCCTACTATTTCCGCTGGTGGGGTGAATTCTCAAGCCAGATGGGCAACTGGGGCGTCCACTACATGGATGCCATGCGCTGGATGATGGGCGAAGTTGCACCTGTTGCCATCACGGCCCACGGCGGAAAGTATGTACTGGATCATGACGGGGATATCCCTGATACGATGCAGGTTACCTACGAATTCGCTTCTAAAAAAATGATTTCATTCAGCATTTTCGAATCGAGCGGCGGAGATATTTTTCCTTACGGGGAAATTGAACTCCGGGGTACCAAGGGAAATCTTCTGGCCAGTCAGGACGGTTACAAAATAATCCCTGCCAAAAAAGGACAGTTCCAGAACTGGAAGGAGAAGGAGTTGATCAAAGCCGAAGAATTCAGTATCCCTTCCGGAGATCTGAAAGATGGCAGCAATGCGATGGCAACCGCCAATGTGATCCGCAACTTCCTGGATTGCATCAAAACAAGGGAAAAACCCCTCTGTACGCTGGAAGATGGACACCGTTCAACCAGTTTCGCCCACCTCGCCAACATTGCCCTGGCAACGGGCAAACGCCTTCAGTGGGATCCCGATAAAGAATTGTTCACCAATTCCGATGAAGCCAATAAGATGCTGCATTACGAATACCGGAAACCATGGAAATTGTAATCGATAGAATATCCTGCAAAATAACCATATAAACATTTTTTTTCATGCAAAGAAGAAATTTTATCCGGACCACTGCCCTATCATCAGCCGGCATTGGCCTGGCAGAAACCGGAATGGCCAACCTGGCTGTAAATGGGAAATCTAAAAACAGACCCTTGTGTGCATTTACGAAATGCCTGCAGTTCCTGACCATCGAAGAAGGCGGCAAAATACTGGCGAAAAACGGGTTTGATGGTGCAGACCTCCTGGTAAGACCCGGCGGACAGATTGAGCCGAAAAATGTCAAAGCCGAATTGCCACAGGCTGTGAAGACCTACCAAAAACTGGGATTGGAAATACCCATGATTGTAACTGCAGTCACGGATCCGTCGGAGCCATTTTCGATGGAAACTCTTCAGGTTGCCGCCGATTCAGGGATCCGTTATTACCGTATGGGCTGGCTTGCCTATGACTTCGCAAAATCCATCCAGCAAAACCTCGACGGCTACAGGAAGATATTTGAAAAACTTGCCAGGGTGAATGAGAAACTTGGAATACATGGTGGTTACCAGAACCATTCGGGTCTGCATGTAGGCGCCCCTGTATGGGACCTGTACGAACTGGTAAAAGAGGTTGATCCGAAATATCTGGGTGTCCAATACGACATCCGTCATGCTCAAACCGAAGGGGGTTACTCCTGGATGCTGGGCATGAAAAGGGTGGAGCCCTGGATCCGCACCATTTGCATCAAGGATTTTGTCTGGGGGAAGGATGCCAAAGGAGCATGGCACCATCAGAATGTCATGCTGGGAGAAGGAATGGTCAGTTTCGACGAATTCCTGAAAGAGTACGCTTCGCTGAAAGTTGAAGCGCCTATCAGCATCCATTACGAATATGATCTTGGTGGCGCCGAAACAGGAAAGAAAACGACCACCATGGATCCTGAGAAGATTTTCGGGATGATGAAAAAAGACCTCGACTGGTTCCGTGGAAGCTTGGCCAAGAACAATATCGAATTTTGATTCCAAAAAAATAACAGCAAAGAACGGAAAGCAGAAGATCAAACCTTTGTGTCCTTTGCAGGAACCTTCGTGTCCTTCGTGGTGAAAATTCCCCATTCAGGATCCGGAAATAAATGGTAGAGTATGACCACAAGAAGAGATTTCGTCAAAACAACAGGCATAGCAGTTTCTGCAGTCCTTGCGGGAGCCGGGACGTTGGAAGCCGCACCAGGGGTCGCCCCTTCAAAACTTGTCACTATCGCAGAAGTCAGTTCCAACTTCGAGCGGGAACCTTTGATCCGTCCTTTCGGCTTCAAGGGGGGGTATATGACAGAAATCTGGCAAAGTGCCAATTTCCTGAAAAGCAGTTCAGGTAAGCACTCCATCGGATTATGCACGCAAAATGTACTTTGGTCTGATGCGCAGGTTTTCGCGGCACACTCCGAAAGCGGAGGCAATGCGCTGATGTATGCGCTGACAGAAAGGGCTCTTCAGATCATGAAAGGACAAAGCTTTGACACTCCCGTTCAATTGCTCGATAATATCCTCCCCGAAGTTTATGCCTTCGGACAAAAAATCACATCCAATGCCGGCCTTAGAAAAACCTTTGCACTCAACGCGCTGGTTGGTGCAGACAATGCTGCCTGGCTCCTTTATGCGGCAGAAAACGGATATGCAACTTTTGATGAGATCATCCCGGCAGCCTATAAACCGGCTTTATCCAGACATCATAAACAGGCAGCCGCAATCCCGCTGATGGCTTATAATATCCCGATCAATGAAATACAGTCGGCCGTTGAACAAGGCTATTTCTTCATGAAAATAAAGATTGGTCAACCAGGCACACAGGAGGAGATGCTGGAAAAGGATAAAGCCCGCATTTCAGCCATTCACAAGGCGATTGGCAATGTAAGGACACCCCATACCAAAGATGGCAAACTACCATATTATTTCGATGCAAACGGACGGTATGAAAAAAAGGAAACGCTGCTGAAATTGCTGGATCATGCCAGGAATATCGGGGCATTCGACCAGATTGCAATCATAGAGGAACCATTCGCAGAGGAACTTGAAATCGATGTTACGGATATTCCGGTACGCCTGGCATCCGACGAAAGTGCACATACAGATGTAGACGCAATCCGACGCATCCAGATGGGCTACAAGGCAATAGCCCTGAAAGCCATTGCCAAAACCCTGAGCATGACCATGAAAATAGCCCAGGTCGCGTATGAACGAAATATTCCCTGTTTCTGTGCCGACCTGACGGTGAACCCCATACTGGTCGACTGGAACAAGAATGTGGCAGCCCGGTTGAATTCCTTTCCTGGCCTGGGGAGCCTCGGCCTTGTCGAGAGCAACGGACATCAAAACTACAAAAACTGGGAAACCATGATGGGCAATCATCCGCGCAAAGATGGCGCCTGGATCAGGCAGAAAAACGGGGTTTACGAATTGGATGACGAATTCTACAAAACAAGCGGCGGCATCTTCGATCCCATGCCACATTACGAGGAAATGTTCGCCTCAAAAAAATGATATCACATTTCTATAATTGAAAATGGAAAATTGACAATTGACAATTAAATAAAACACACACAATCAATGTCTTGTTAATTTGCAATTTGTAATTTGTAATTTGTAATTGAGATTTTATGTTATTCAATATTGAAGGAAAAAAAATACTGATCACCGGTTCGACCGGTGGATTGGGACTGGTTATGGCAGAAGGCCTGGCCAGGGAAGGCGCCTTTGTCATTCTGAATGGCCGTACACCGGAAAAAGTGGACGAAACTGTTGAGTCATTCCTGAAACACGGCTACAAAGCCTGCGGATACGCTTTTGACATCTCAATAGCAGCTGAAGTGGAGAGACAAATGGCTCAGATAGACAAAGACCTTGGCTGTATTGATATTCTGGTCAACAATGCCGGCATCCAGCACCGCGGACCTCTTGAGGAATTCAAACTTGAAGAGTGGAACAAGGTGTTGAACACCAATCTTACAGGTGCATTTGTTGTTACCAATGCACTCATCAAAAGTATGATTCAACGTCAAAAAGGCAAGATCATCAACATTTGCTCCTTACAAAGTGAATTAGCCCGCTCTTCCATTGCCCCATATGCCACATCCAAGGCCGGACTGAACATGCTCACAAAAGCCATGGCCACAGAATGGGCAAAATACAACATCCAGGTCAACGCGATCGGTCCGGGCTATTTTAAGACTGTCATGACAAAAGCCCTCTGGGAAAATCCAGAATTTGACAACTGGCTTTGCAACCGGACTCCGGCCCATCGGTGGGGAAACCCGGAAGAACTCCTGGGAGCGCTTATTTTCCTTGCATCCGATGCCAGTTCCTATGTGAACGGACAAATCATCTACGTGGATGGTGGAATGACGGCGTGTGTATGACAGGAGGGCTATTAGTCATTAGTCATTAGCCGTTAGCTGTTAGCTATTAGCTATTAATGCGAATTAAGAGTTGAAAATTAATATCATATAAGCAGCTGCGATTCTACCGAAGATATGGACTAACAAACCTTTAGTTGATCGCACCTTTGACGCTCTTTGAATATCTGTTTTGTCAATGAACCAATTGAATAAAGATTCTATTGGCTGTCTGATTTTTGAAACTGCTTTTGAGAATAGATCGTTGGCTGCTTTATCCCTCATTTCCAGGGTCTCATCCATGCCTTTTATCTTTTTTACTGGAGTGATCATCAAAGAGTTGCAGCGTGATTGAAAGTCTGTGAAATAATCTGCATTTATATAGATCTTATCACCAAATAGAGTTCGTTGTTTTAAGCTCCCCCATTCTTGCTTAAAGAGATTGATGTCATTCTCTGAAGCTGGAGTTACAAAGTACTGCTCTGGGAATGGCATTTGATTCTTACGTCTGAAGGCTAAAACATGAAGTTTAGAACCATGGTAATACATGCTTTTGGTTGAACAATAGCCTTTGGCAGTAATCTCTTGAGCTACTTTGCCTTTCCTTTTGCCTGAGCTGGTAATTATGGGCATTGAATCAAGTAAATTCTGATCAAGAATGCAATCAGATGGTCTTTCTGATTCAAACAGATGAGCGGATAATAAGCGAAAAGCTTCGCTCAAACGATTGATTCTCATATTAAAAGCTTCATAAGAAGGGAGTAATGGAAACCAAGATTTTAGGTAGTCATTTGCATATTGGTGGATTTGTTTAATTTTAAACTTTTGCTCATTGGTCATCGCAAAGAGGTAAATTGTCATGATTTCCTCATCAGAGAATGCTGGATTTGCATTATTACTGAAGCGTTGACAAGAGAACTTAAGTTCTTGATTGTATAAATCACTGATATACAAAAACATATAGATTAAATTATGCTCTTTTACCTTGGGAATCATGTTTTAAGAATTGTTTGTTAGACTATCTTATGATAATGATTTCTAAGGTATTAAGCAAATTATATTAACATAATATTTGAACTATTTTCAATATTATTTATTTCATTTTTACTGATTTCAACTCTTAATTCGCATTATTAGCTATTAGCTATTAGCTTATAGTACTCAAAATTGTTACAGGTTACAAGTTACAAGTTAAGTGAAATTGCATTGAAGGGTTCTTTCACTTTTCACTTTTCATTTTTCACTTTTCACTTTTCATTTATAAAATATCATATTTAAAATAATGGGAAACACCAAATTACACTGGAAATACAAAAGCCCGGATTCACAGGGCTATCACACGGTGGTCGCACCTGACAATTCAGATCTCAAAACCACCTGGGGTTTCAGGTTAAACCTGAATGCCGGGCATCAATACCAAATAACAGATGAAAATCTGGAATTGAACGGAGTTGTGATCTCAGGACAAGCCACGATTGGTTTTAATGGCAATGAGCACCTGCTTTCAGTTCGTGATTCCTTCTACATGCCGTCACAAACAGCCGTCACAATAGTCGCGGAAAGCAATCTGGTTCTCTTTCTCGGTGGTGCTCCCTGCGAAGGCAACTGTCAGTTTTTTGTCAGAAAGTATGATCTCTCACTTCCTTTGGGGAACATACATCAAATTCATGGCAAACCACCCTACCAGCGGGAAGTATTTATGACCATTTCGCAGGAAGACGAGGGATCCCGACTCATTTGCGGCGTTACAGAAGGGGAACCGGGTCAATGGACAAGTTGGCCACCCCACCAGCATTCTAACGACCTGGAAGAAATATACTGCTATTTTGATATTCCCAGACCAAACTTTGCCTTGCACCTGTCTTCCCGGATTCCGGGCGAAATTGAGGAAATCTATCCGGTTTCGACAGGAGATTTTGTCATTGTGCCCGAAGGTTATCATCCGACAGTGGGAATGCCCGGCATCAAAAGCTGCTATTTCTGGATCATGGCGGCATTTACAGAAAAAAGCCGACGGTACGACCTGGCGGTGAATGACCCGCACTTTGAAGGATAAAGGATAAAGGCTAAAGGAAAAAGGAAAGAACGCTTCAATCCAGATTTCCTAAACCTGTAACTTGTAACCTGTAACCATTTTGAGAGCCAAGTGCTAACAGCTAATGGCTAATAGCTAATAGCCAAATGCATTTACAAACAACAACATGAAAACAACGCAGATCGGAGGTTTAAGGTGGTACATTGCAGTAACACTGTTCCTGGCGACGGTGATTTGTTACGTTGACAGGCTCACTATCTCTATTCTCGCTCCGGTTATCAAGTCCGATTTAGGCTTGTCAAATGTTGAATATGCAGCCATAACCACCTGGTTTTTGATATCCTATTCCCTTTTTCAGTCTGTCTTTGGCGGAATCTACGACAAATACGGAACACGGAAGGTATTTTCTGTTGCGATAGTCATCTGGTCGATCTCCGCCATGCTGCATTCAGTAGCCCGCGGATTCAGGGGATTCGCTTTTTTCCGTTTCATTCTCGGAATCGGAGAAGCCGGCAACTGGCCCGGATCTATCAAAACGATCGCGGAGTGGTTCCCTGCAAGGCAAAGGGCGTTCGGACTGAGCATTGTCAATACGGGGGCAGCCCTTGGTTCAGTTGTGGCTCCTCCTCTGATTGCCTGGCTGCAAATCAACTACGGCTGGAAAACTACATTTATAGCAACGGGTGCGATGGGTTTTTTCTGGCTGGCCCTGTGGCTGCTGATCTACCACAAACCGGCAGAACATACATGGCTGAAAGAGGAAGAAAAAGCATTTATTCAGAGTGATACACCTGCCGAACAGGTAATTACAGATATTTTACCTTCAAGAAGCTGGAAAGAACTGCTTAAACTGAAACAGGTCTGGGGAATCATCCTCGCCCGCTTTTTTGGCGATCCGATCTGGTGGCTATACCTGATCTGGCTGCCTTCCTACCTGTACGATGTCAGGGGATACAGTATCAAGGATATAGGCACTTTCGCCTGGCTTCCGTTCCTGGCCTCCGGAGTTGGAAGCTTGTCGGGTGGATGGCTTTCGGGGTACCTGATCAGCAAAGGGAAATCCGTCAATTTTTCACGCAAGATTGCCATTATATTGCCAACCCTGCTGATGGTTTTGGGTATAGGATCCATTTACGTAGCCACAGCCATGCAGGCTCTTTGGATCATCAGCCTGGTACTCTTCGGCTTCCAGTTCTGGGTGAACAATGTCCAGACACTTGCCAGTGATTACTTCCCGGTAGGTGAAGTAGGAAGGGTAACAGGTATGGCCCAAACCGGAGCCGGTTTAGGTGCAATCACTTTCACCATGCTCATCGGTTGGCTTGTGGATCATTTCTCCTATTCCCCGGTTTTAGTCATTGGCGGAATATTGGGACCCGTGGCAACAATGTCAGTTCTGATTCTCGGTGGGAAAATTAAACGTTTATAGTATCTTTAAATCATTAAAATACTTAGAGACCTTCGTGTTAACATTCGTGGCCTTTGCGGTGATATTTGAATTGTAACACGCAACCACCGCGAATTTGTAATTTGTAATCTGTAATTTGTAATTAGTACCTTCCCATGAGAAAAATTTCTATTTTCCTGCTTTTCTGCCTGTTTCAATTCAGTTCCATCCTCCTTGCACAGAACAGCAAGCCCGTTCGCTTCCTGTACCAGGTATTTGAAAACATTGACATCCAAAGGGATGTCGAGTTCGGAGCGGTGACCAACTCTGATGGCAAAACAGAAAAATTGCTTCTGGATATTTATTCACCTCTGGGAGATACGCAAACAGACAGACCCGTCATGCTGCTGTTCCATGGCGGTGGCTTCAGACCCGGAAACGACAAGACCCAAAGCTACATCGTCAGACTCGCAAACGATTTTGCCAAAAGGGGATATGTTTGTGTTTCGGCCAATTACCGGATCAGGACTGCTCCTAAAGATGACCAGAAGGGCACCATGACGGATGCACTGTCAGATGCCATGTCCGCGCTCGACTGGATCAGGTCTAATCACGAGAAACTGAAAGTCGATTTGAAAAAAATTATTGTAGGCGGCGGCTCCGCAGGAGGAATGCTCGCTGTCAATTTCTGCTGCAAGGACCAGACAGCTTCGGAAAAATGGGATAAGAGCGGTATCGTCGCCCTGATCGACCTTTGGGGAAGCCCTGATCCTTCCTACCTGTTTTCAACAGTAGATAAAAATGACCCGCCAACCATCCTGGTACACGGAACTGCAGACAAGCTGGTCAATTATGAGAACTCAGTACAACTGGCCAAACAACTGGAAAGCAATCATGTCAAATACGAACTGGTAACCCTGGAAGGTGGTGAACATACACCCGTCAAGTTTTATGATCTGTTCGCGGAAAAGATTGCGGTATTTATCTACAGGTTACATGCCAGGCAGGAATAAAAATCATATTCGATTTATTCAAAATATTAATTTTGAACAACATAGAACCAAACATGTTTTTTTATGAATGGGAAAACAAAGACAATAAAAGTTCAAAATACAGAAATCTCAATAGTAACATCCAATGGCAGTGATTTTATCTGCATTACCGATATCGCAAAATCAAAAGGCGGGGAATCCCGTGCCGCAGATATTATTAAAAATTGGGTCAGAAGCAGGACAACGCTTGAGTTTTTAGGAACCTGGGAGATTATGTATAATCCTAATTTTAAAGTGGTCGAATTTGACCACTTTAAAATGCAAGCAGGCCTGCCAAGTTTTGTACTTAGTGCCGGGCAATGGGTTGAAAAGACAAATGCGATAGGTATTTATGTAAAGCTTGGCAAATACGGTGGCACTTATGCTCATAAAGACATAGCATTTGAATTCTGTTCAGCAATTAGTCCGATTTTTAAATTGTATTTGATCAAAGAATTCCAACGACTGAAAGAGGATGAAGATGAGCGCTTGAAATTGAATTGGAGCATCCAACGGACGCTGGCTAAAGTAAATTATCGCATTCACACCGATGCCATAAAAGAAAATCTGATCCCTGCCGAAATAAGTTTACAACAAATGAGTTTTGTGTATGCAAGCGAAGCCGATATGCTAAATGTAGCCTTGTTTGGTAAAACGGCACACCAATGGCGAATTGAAAACCCGGACGCAGAAGGAAATATCCGTGATCATGCTACAATAGAGCAACTTGTCGTTCTTTCTAATATGGAAAGTATCAATGCTGTTCTCCTAAATCAACAGTTAAACCAAAGCGAACGGTTAACCCAACTCAACAAGATCGCTATTATCCAAATGAGATCTTTGATAAACAATCAAAATCTAAAGAAATTGAAATAAGCGATGTTCAATTTAATTTCAATAAATTAAATAAAAATGAATATGTGCATCTTACCAAAATATAGTACAAACATCATAAATTTCTCATTTATAATTGCTTTACTCTTTTCCCCATTCCGTGTCAGTTCCCAGAATCCGGTTTGGACTGAGGTCGCACCCGGTGTTTGGAAAACCACGGTCGGGATTCCAGATAAGTTCGACCTGCTCAAGGCATCCGGAGCAAATCCCAATACCGAAGCCCTGGCAAAACTTGGAACAACTGCCTTCCCCCTTCCTGCTTCCGGCATTGTTGCCGAAAGCACGGATAGCAAGACCTTTCTGCGTTTCCCCTTGGTGAAGGCGGAACAACTTTATGGTTTTGGACTGAATTTCAAGACGGTTCAGCAACGCGGCAAGATCCTGCAATTGCATGTAGACCACTACGGCGGAACAGACAATGGCCGGGACCACGCCCCGGTGCCATTCTACATTTCGAATCTCGGATACGGAGTCTTTGTCAACAGTGCCAGATACATCACTGTCTACGCGGGCACTTCAGTCAGGAAGGATAGTCCGGAGGCGCCTCAACCCCTCGACAGAAATACAAATAAAAACTGGAGTGCATCGCCTTATTCGGATGCCGTAGAAATGGTAGTTCCCGCTTCCGGTGCCGAAGTATACCTTTTTGCAGGGCCAACTCCGCTGGATGTTGTCCGACGTTTCAACCTCTTCAATGGCGGAGGCTGTCTGCCACCGCGCTGGGGACTTGGTTTTACCCAGCGGGTTAAATCCTTATATACAGCTGATCAGGTGATCGAAGAAGCAAAAGCCTTCGCCGCGAAAGGTTACCCGCTTGATTTCATCGGACTGGAGCCCGGATGGCAAAGCAAATCCTATCCCTGTACCTTTGAGTGGGACAAGGGCCGTTTCCCTGATCCTCCCGCTTTCGTGAAAACCATGAAAGAGATGGGCATCCGGCTCAATCTATGGACGAATCCATACGTTTCACCTGATTCACCCATCTATGAAAAAATTAAACCACTTACCGGTTCCCATACTGTTTGGGGAGGCCTGGTTGCGGATCTGACCCTTCCAGAGGCGAGGGAGATCATCACCGGTCAGTTGCAAAAAGACCAGGTCAGCATCGGTGTAAGCGGATACAAGATCGACGAATGTGATGGCTACGACCGATGGCTCTGGCCGGATGTGGCAAAATTTCCTTCTAGCACCAGTGCCGAACAGTTGCGCCAGACCTACGGTTTGATGCTTCAAAAGATGACCACCGACCTGTACCGGAAGCAAAACAGCCGGACATATGGTCTTGTGCGTGCATCCAATGGAGGGGGATCCTCCTTCCCGTACGTGATATACAACGACTATTACAGTCACGAAGATTTTATTACCGCCCTGATCAACAGCTCTTTTGCAGGCGTACTGTGGACACCGGAAGTACGTGGCTCAAAGACCGGCGAAGAATGGGTACGCCGCATGCAGACCGTCTGCTTTTCACCCATGGCGATGATCAATGCCTGGTCGGACGGAACCAAGCCCTGGTCTTTCCCCGAAGTGGAGAAAGAGGTGAAGGCAATCGCCCTGCTCCGGATGCAGCTGATGCCCTATTTCTATTCGGAATTTGCCAAATACCATTTCGAAGGAACTCCGCCTTTCAGGGCCATGAATCTTGAACCCGGTTTTGGCGAATCTACTGTTTCTGAACTGAAGAATGCCAATCTTAGCGAAAATCCTTATGCAGAAGCCGTTACCAGAGAAATAAAAGATCAGTACATGGCCGGAGAATACCTGCTGATTGCACCACTCTTCAAAGGACAGACCGAACGAAAAGTAGTTTTGCCCCGTGGAAAATGGTATGATTTCTATACCGGGAAATTGGCGGGTGAGGGTGAAGTAATACAGGTTTCAGCCGGTCTGGATCATATCCCAGTATTTGTCAAGGATGGCGGAATCATCCCGATGATGCCTCCGCTGTTGCATGCTCCGGCCGCCGGGGAGAAATTTGACCTCGTAATTCGTTGGTATGGAAAGAAGCAGGGAAATTATGATTTATATGATGATGACGGCGAAACTTTTGACTATGAAAAAGGCGTTTATTCATGGCGTAAAATAGCGGTTTCCTCGGACAAAAAAGGTAAATTAGCGGGATCAATATCCAGGGTCGAATCAGGCAAACCCGACAACATCGGAAAAGTTACCTGGAAAATGATGACAGAATAAAAGTGAAAAATGAAAAGTGAAAAGTGAATAAAAAGGATGAATAAATTATTTTCTGTCTTGACGCTACTATTCTTATTGTTATCAACCTGTTATGCAATTACACAGGTCGGTTCGAAGAAAGCAATTCAAATTGAGCGTATTGCACCGGTTGCTATTAACAGGAGTCCGGAGGGAGATTATTTCATCGATTTTGGCAAGGACGCCTTCGGAACACTTGAATTGACCTACAAGGCCAAAGAACCCGAAACGCTTGTGATAAGTCTGGGAGAAAAACTGCTGAACGGCAAAATTGACAGGAATCCAGGAGGTTCCATTCGCTTCGCGGAGGTCAGCCTTCCGGTTTCACCCGCACAAACCAGCTATACCATCCAATTAAAGGCAGATAAAAGAAACACATCCGGCGCGGCTGTCCTTCTTCCCGATTCCGCAGGCGTTGTCATGCCCTTCAGGTATGCGGAAATTAAAAATCCCGGCCAAAAAATAACCGCTTCTGATGTCCGTCAAAAGGCCCGTTTCCACTATTTCGACGAGAGCCAAAGTGATTTCAGTTGCTCAGACACCGTTCTGAACCAGGTCTGGAAATTGTGCAAATACAGCATCAAGGCCACCTCCTTCGCGGGCCTTTACATCGATGGCGATCGTGAGCGGATACCTTACGAAGCGGATGCTTACCTTAACCAGCTGGGTCATTATTGTGTCGACAAGGAATATGACATGGCCAGATCGACCATCGAACATTTTATGAGTCATCCAACCTGGCCTACAGAATGGCAGCTCCATGTCGTACTGCTTGCTTACCAGGATTATTGCTATTCGGGTGATACGGAACTGCTGAAGAAATACTACGACCAGCTGAAAACCAAGACCCTAATGGATCTTGCCCGCGAAGATGGTCTGATCAGCACCACCACCGGGAAAGTGAACGAAGAATTCATGCGGAAACTTGGCTTTTCAGATTCAAAACAACGGCTCAGGGACATCGTGGACTGGCCGGCCGGACAAAAGGATACAAGCTGGAAGCTCGTCAATGCCGAAGGTGAACGCGACGGGTATGAAATGGTCGCAATCAACACCATGGTGAACTGTTTCTTTTATGAAAACATGCGGCTCATGGCCGAAATCGCCGGTTTACTCGACAAACAAGCCGACAGGGAATATTTCGAAAAAATGGCTGCCAAAGTGAAGGAGAGCATCAATCAAAAGCTCTTCAATACAGAAAAAGGGATCTATGTCGACGGAGAGGGTTCTGCCCATTCCTCGCTTCATGCCAACATGATGGCGCTGGCATTTGGTATCGTAGCACCCGAAAACATCAAGACTGTGACCAATTTTGTCAAATCGCGGGGAATGGCCTGCAGCGTCTACGGATCGCAATACCTGCTGGAAGGACTTTACAGGTACAACGAAGGCCAGTACGCACTTGACCTGATGAGTGCCACCACCGACCGCAGCTGGTGGAACATGATCAGGGTAGGATCAACCATTACCATGGAAGCCTGGGACATGAAATACAAACCCAATTCCGACTGGAACCACGCCTGGGGTGCCGCTCCTGCCAACATCATCCCGCGATGCTTGTGGGGAATTCGTCCCGGTGCACCGGGATACAGCAAGGCCATCATTCATCCTCAAATGGCAGATCTAAAATCCGGCAGCATCAGGGTACCTACCCTTCTTGGCCATATTAACGCTGAATATCGTGTTGCCGGCAATAAGGTGAAAACCTACAACATCGAAATTCCTGCAAGGATGACAGGCGAATTCTCGGTAGTGCTTACCTATGGTGAAACTATATTTTTAAATGGGAAAAAGACTGATCCGTCAGCCCAGAGTATCGGCCTAAAACCGGGAAAAAACAAAATTGAAATAAAATCAAACATTCATTAATCCATTGATACAAATTAATGTCTAAGAATTGCTGATAAAATGTCGTGCAAAGCCCGCAAAGAGACACAAACACATACTCAATTATATTACCAAACATTAAAGCAAAAAACTCATGAAATCAAATGAAGCTTCAAGACGTTCATTCCTGAAGAATGCCGCAGTCCTTTCGGCTGCCGTATCCCTCCCCACACTGATTACCCACAAGGCAACAGGTGCCGGTCCGGCCACCAAACCAGTTGCCCCCAGCGACAAAGTCAATCTGGCTGTCTGCGGTATCGGTAACCAGGGAGGATCAGACATCAAGGACCTTTACAGAACAGGGCTTTGCAACATTGTTGCCTTGTGTGATGTTGACATGGGCGCTCCACACACGCAGGAAACACTCAAGAATTTTCCCGATGTTCCCCGTTTTAAGGATTTCAGGGAAATGTTCGACAAAATGGGCAAACAGTTTGATGCGGTAACTGCCGGAGTTCCCGACTTTGCGCATTTTCCCATCGCGATGCTGGCCATGAGCGAAGGCAAAGGCATCTACTCAGAGAAACCCATGGGCCGTACCTTCAACGAGGTGGAGCTGATGATCAAGGCAGCAAAAAAATACAAGGTGGCCACCCAAATGGGTAACCAGGGTCACTCCGAAGCCAACTATTTCCAGTTTAAGGCATGGAAGGATGCCGGCATCATCAAGGATGTAACCGCCATCACCGCCCACATGAACTCAGCACGCAGATGGCACGGCTGGGACTTCAAGAACGCCAAATATCCTGAGGCACAACCTATTCCTGCTACCCTCGACTGGGAACAATGGCACATGACCACCAAACTGCACCATGATTACAACAAGGATTACCACCTCGGCCAATGGCGCTGCTGGTATGACTTCGGTATGGGCGCACTGGGCGACTGGGGCGCACACATCATCGATACCGCCCACGAATTCCTGGAACTGGGACTACCCTACGAAATCGAGTGCCTGAAGAGTGAAGGTTACAACACCTACTTCTACCCGCAATCCACAACCCTTGCTTTCAAATTCCCGAAGAGGGGTGCGATGCCTCCGCTGGTGATCACCTGGTACGATGGGGTCAACAATGTTCCTCAGGTTCCGGAAGGCTATGGTGGTACCACTGCGCTCGACCCGAATATCCCTGCTGCAAGCAACGGAAAGATCCAGCCGTCCAAACTGAATCCGGGCAAGATCATCTACAGCAAGGAGCTGACCTTCAAAGGCGGATCACATGCCAGTACCCTGACGATTATCCCTGAGGCAAAGGCCAAAGAGATGGAATCAAAATTGCCGGAAGTACCCAAGAGTCCATCCAACCACTATGCCAACTTCCTGAAAGGCGTCAAAGGCGAGGAAGTTTGCCGCTCAAGGTTTGAAATCGCCGGACCGCTGAGTCAGGTCTTCAATCTGGGTGTTTTGGCCCAACAACTGAACACAAAACTGATGTTCGACCGCGAAACCAAACAGATCACCAACAACAAAATCGCGAATGAACTGCTCGTTGGCGCTCCACCTCGCCAGGGTTGGGAACAGTACTACAAACTTTAATATCATTTAGCTCCATCTTTCACCACGAAGGACTCAAAGTACAACTCAAAGGACACAAAAAACGCCTGATGGTTTTTACTTTGTGCCCTTCGTGTTACCCTTAGTGCCCTTTGTGGTGTAATTCTATTATTCATATATGATGTCGAAAAGAGTATCCTCTTTTTTGGTACTGATTGTACTGTTAATTCAGTTGGGAAATCCGGTTTTCGCAAAAAAAACGGATCTGTCGCAAACTGTCATCAACAATGTCCGGACAGAGACCATCGGACGTGCCGACAAAATGCTCGACGAAAAGCCTGTCACCGTGACAGCTTCCCATTGCAAGCGAAGTGCCGGCGGAACCCACGATTTCTATTCGGAAGGTGATTACTGGTGGCCTGATCCGGCAAATCCAGGCGGTCCGTACATCCAGAAGGACGGGCAGAGCAATCCGGATAATTTCTCTGATCACAGGCTGGCCATGATCCGCTTCAGCGACATCACGTCAACCCTTACTTCGGCATGGCTGCTCACAGGGGAAATAAAATATGCAGCCGGGGCATCTCAACATCTAAATGCGTGGTTTGCAGACACACTTACCAGGATGAATCCGAATATGCTTTACGCCCAGGCAATCTGGGGCCGCTATACCGGAAGGGGCATCGGCCTGATAGATGCCTATCACCTGGTGGAGGTGGCCCGGTCAGCGCAAATACTGATCGACAGGAAGGCTATCCCTGATAAAGAAGCCGGGGCGATCAAAGAGTGGTTCACTCAATTTCTGAAATGGATGACCACCCACTCATACGGCCTCGATGAAATGAATGCCAAAAACAACCATGGTACCTGCTGGGTCGCAACCGTTTCAGCTATGTCGACTCTCGTTGGAGATGAAACCATCAGGCAAATGTGCATCAATCGTTTTAAGACCATTCTCCTTCCGACTCAAATGGCCGATGACGGAAGTTTTCCATTGGAGATCAAGCGCACCAAGCCATTCGGATATTCACTCTTCAACACGGATGCCTTCTGCAATGTGGCCGAAATCCTTTCCACCCCTAAGGACAACCTATGGACCTTTACTACTCCCGATGGTAAATCCCTGAAAAAGGGAATGAAATACATTTTTCCCTTTATCAAGGACAAGGCAACATGGCCTTTTGCCAAGGATATCTTCATCTGGGAGGAATGGCCCGTGCGGCAGTCGAGCCTACTTTTCGCAGGAATCGCTTACCAGGAAGAATCCTACATCCAGACTTTTCTCAAACTCCCGTCTAACCCAACCCATCCCGAGGTAATCAGGAATTTGCCTGTCAGGCACCCGGTGATCTGGTTGATGACAGGAGAAAAATGAGAGGGTGAAGGGGAGACTTGGAGACAAGGAGACTAGGAGAAGGGGCGACCGAATCCACGGCATTTGCTTCCGAATCGAAGTTAACTGGAATTCAGGATGATCAATTTTTCAAAGAACAGGCCTTAGTGTTCCTTCGCAGTTGCCTTTGTGTCCTTAGTGGTTAAATTTTTTACCACAAAGATCTCAAAGGATAACTCAAAGGACACAAATCACAAGAATTAAAAATATCGCAATTATCTGAAAATCATGTCAATCAAGAATTTTGCACTTTTCTTTATCATTTTAATGTTAGGCATTAGTTCATTTGCCCAAAACCCCCACATCCTTGTCAATGACGGCGACAAAAAGATAATCCTCCAAAAGATCAGGGAACATGCCTGGGCAGGAAAGATTTTCGAAGAGATGAGCAAAACCGTTTCTCCCTATGTCGAGCGTCATGCCACCGACCCGCAATGGATCCTGAGCCGCTATCTCATGAACAGGATTCCCGGGAAACATTACACCAGGGTCTTTGCCGATGATTCGGGTTCCAGGCTGACAAACTGGACAGGCAATGCACCGGTTCCAACCGTCAGGGTATCCACCTACCTGCGTGCACCCCTCACGGAAAAAGGAACACCCTATCGCCGACCCAACATCGACGAACTGGTCCCCAACGACACTTCCCGTGTGATGCAATGCTACAATCCCGAAACAGGCAAGAAGGACTGGATCGACCCTGCAGAGTTCATCAGCAGCATCAACGGCGAGATCAACGACCTGGCGCTGGATGCTGCAATTGTTTACTGGCTCACTGGTGATACGAAATATGCCCGCTTTGCCGCCGACCTGCTGGACCAGTGGGCCCGGGGAGTTTACTACCAGGAGCCGATTGTCGGTCCATGCCGGACTGGATTGCTCGACATGCAAACTCTGGGAGATGCCAACCACCGCCCTTTGATCCTGGCCTATGACTTTGTCAAGCCTTACATGCAGCAAAACGGCTACGACCTGCAGTGGTACGAAACGGTTTTTGAGAAGTTTGCCTCTACCCTCGCCTTCCGCGGGTATTGGAACAACAACTGGTATGCCGCCGAAAGTTCCACCATGGTCTTTGCCACCCTCAACCTGGAAAACAAACAGAAAAAAGACTATTATCTTCAGTTTATCCTATCCAAAGACACCATCAACGGGGGTTGCGGCCAGCTGGCTTTGCCTTCCACCGTCCAGAAATGGCTTACTCCTGACGGCCACTGGAAAGAACCCGGAGGTTACCACAACTATCCTGTTGGCAACCTGTTGATTTCCGCCCTGGCGCTCGAGAAAAACGGCTACGATATTTTCCGTCAATTCCCTGCACTTTTCAAGGCATCTTATGCCATGATCAAATATTCATTCCCAAATCTGACGGTCGCTGGATTCGGTGATACCGGCAGGGCTTCACAAAGTCCGGAATCCCTGGAAATAGGAATTATAGGAGCCACCAAATACAACGATCCGATACTGCCCGACATGCTCGCCTCCATGAACAAACTGATAGACGGCGGCAAGTACAAACGCGAAAATTCAGGATTCCTGGGACTGCTGACTTTCCTTCCGAGTCTTCCGGCAACCACGGCAACCTACAGGTGGCCACGCACCGGCACCCTCGAATTCGCACGCTATTTCATTCAACGAAACGGCACGGAGCCCCAGACCGGACTGATGATTGGAGTCCAGGGAGCGACCTACAACCACAACCATTGCAACGGCATGGCCATGGAACTTTACGGAATGGGTGAAGTACTGGGCATCGACGCCGGAACCGGCCCCAACTACGAACATCCATTGCACAGGAATTATTACAGCCAATGGGCCGCCCACAATACCGTCGTCGCGGCAGGATCCTCCAGTTCCGTCCCATTCAGCGGAGCCGCAGGTGCAAAAAATATTGGCCAGATCGACCTTGCAGCCATGGAACCAATGCCCGACCAGGCAGCCGTTTCTCCTGATTATTCCTTCACGGATACCCGCTACCTCGACAAATCTACAAATACAAACCAGTCACGCACACTGGCGCTGATCCGCACTTCCGCGACAAGCGGCTATTATGTTGACATTTACAGGTCAGACAATGCCATCAGCAACGACTATGTCTACCACAACATCGGCGACTCTGTCACTTTCCTCGACAACAAGCGTCATCCGCTTAAAACCGTTGCTGACAGCTATCCAAGGACAGAGCAGGATCATCCCGGATTTCGCTATTTCACGGATGTGGAAAAACTTTCAGGCCACAAGGAAAACCTTACGGCACTTTTCTCCATGCAGGACGACCAGTCGAAAGACCTTTTCCTGCAGGTTTTGCTTCCCGGTAGGGACGGAGCAACCTATTACAAGGCAATGTCCTTAAAAACAAAGACTTCAGGAAGATTCTACCACGACAGCCAGCTTCCTCTTTTTACCATCCATACCAACGCAGAAGCCCGTACCAGGCCTTTTATCGCCGTGTTCGAGCCCTACAAGGGAGTGAAGGGATTTACGGTCAGTAAAATCGCCCTTGAAAAAACTCTGGACCCCGGCCATTTTACCGCCATGACCATCTTCAATACCAACAACACTTACCAGGAAATCTACCAATCAACAGATCCTGCGATGATACTTAACGCGAAAAACGGTAGCCTCAAAGGTTATTTCAGCGTCATAACAGTCCAGGTTGTCCCAACTGTCCAACTGCTTTGCCTTTACCTTGGAAAAGGTGAATCAGTCACCAGCAATGGCTACACCCTGAAATCAAAAATACCCAATGGCTCTGCAAACCTGATTTTCAAAGACAAAGCGCTGCAGATATCATGCAATCAGGTCACTGAAATCGGAATTCCGGCAAATTCAGTAAAAAAGGTATCCCTGCAAGTCGGAGATAAGGTTTCTGAACTTAAGACAGTCCGCAAAGGCAATCAGTTGGTCTTTGAAGTACCGGCAATCAGTGAAGGTACCATTACTTTAAAATAATTCCGGATTCGCTCAATTTATTGAATATGAAATTATCCATTCTGATTTTTTTTACGTTCTCCCTGTCATTGTGTGCGTGGAACGGATTAAATGGTCAGACTCCCCGCGACACTACCGATCAACAGGTTGAAACCCCAATCAATTACGATGAGGCCAAAGTGCCTTCATACGTTTTGCCGGCTCTTCTGACCTGTTCGAACGGGCAGATCGTAACAGGCAAAAACGAATGGACGAAAATCAGGCGGCCGGAACTGCTGGAACTGTTCACTTCCCAGGTTTTCGGCAGGGTTCCATCCACACCCTACACCAAAACGTTCAAAATCGTTAAAACGGATCCCAATGCCATGAATGGCGCGGCTACCCTCAAACTGCTTGATATCACCATTACCGCCCAATCCAAATCACTGACCATCAGGCTAGGCCTTTTCACACCCAACAAGGCGACGAAACCCGTACCGGCATTTCTTTTGATCTGCAACCGTGCGCCGAAGAACATCGATTTTACACGGACCGTCAAAAGTGAATTCTGGCCTGCCGAGGAGGTCATTGCCCGGGGTTATGCCATTGCGGCATTCGACAATGCAGATGTTGATCCTGACAAGGACGATGGGTTTAAAGATGGAATTCACGGCTTGCTGGATACTCAGCGCAATGCGGAATCATGGGGAACGATTGCAGCCTGGGCCTGGGGTGCCAGCCGCTGTCTGGATTATTTGGTTACAGACAAGAGCATAGCCCCGGATCAAATCGCAGTGATTGGCCATTCCAGAGGCGCCAAGACGGCACTGTGGGCCGGCGCAACAGACCAGCGATTCGCCATGGTGGCGTGCAACGAGGCAGGTTGCGGAGGCTCCTCCCTGAGTCGCCGAAGATATGGCGAAACCATTTACCAGATCAACAGGAATTTCCCACACTGGTTCTGCACCAACTTTAGAAAATACAACGGGAAAGAGGATTCCATGCCTGTCGACATGCACATGCTGATGGCCCTGATCGCACCCAGACCGCTTTACATTGCCAGCGCCGAACAGGATCTCTGGGGTGATCCGCGCGGACAATACCTTGCGCTTTTTTATGCCGTACCTGCATACAACCTGTTCGGAACAAAATCCGCCTTACCTGACGGGATGCCACCGGTCAACCAGCCTGTCATTAGCGGAAATGTGGCCTACCACGTGCGCGATGGCAAGCACAATCTGTTGCTGAAAGACTGGAATTTCTACCTGGATTTCGCGGATAAAAGATTGGGGAAAAACCAAAAGTGATCTGTCACGGTGAATTTCACCAATAATCTCGCGCAAAGCACGCTAAGATCGTAAAGAAAATACAGGAAGTTTTAATTTGTGTATTTATTCGGGAATCTAATATGGCTAGACTGTCAGTATACAATACAATTAGCAGAATTCTGTTTTTGATACTCACTCCTGCTTTCTTCAGGGTGTTCAATTTTGCGTTTATCTGGCATTCCATTTATTGGGGTGTGATCACATTTGTTGTACTGATTTGGCTACTCTTCATGCTAATATCTCCCATATTTGGCCGGATCGGTTGCGGCTGGTTTTGCTTTATGGGTACCGTTCAGGATCTGACATTTGGTAATTCACTGATAAAAATCAAACGAACAAAGCCGCTCATATGGCTGAGGCTTATCATGCCGATCGGTTTTTTCGCCTCCTCCCTGACCTTCTTTTTCATCCATCTGCACAACGGTACCATTCAGGAAATCCGGTTTATCCCGAATTTCTTTGGTACGGAACTAAATCCTCATTACCAGCACATTTGGTTGTATGATGCCATAGGAGCGATCCTGTTCGGATTGTTGCTGGAAAAACGATGGGTATGCAGGAACCTTTGCTTTATGGGTTCCATGTGTGCAATCGGTTCAACCTGGTCGCGATTATTGCCTGTTTTGGACACGAATAAATGCAATGGCTGCAAAAAATGTGAAAAAGTCTGCCTGGTTGATATTCCCATCACCAATTACCTGACAGCAGAAAAGAAAGGTTTGGTCACCAATTCGGAATGCACCTTATGCGGCAGATGCACGAAGGAATGCAACAAGGATGCAATTTCGATCAAATTTGTGTGGAACAGGAAATTGTACGGCCAACAAAAACTTTAAACAATCTGCACATGTTTCAATCAATTCAAAGAAAGTATTTTATCCTGATTGTATCTGTTTTTTTTGTGCTGACAGAAAATCTGAATGCCCAGAATCCGAAGGCAAATGGCTACAAGGGAATCTGGTTTACCCTTGGCCAGTTTTCTGAATTTGGAGACAAGTATTCCGGTGGTTTAGGCACCTATACCGCCGACCATATTCCCATTGCGATCTATTCTCCCGAGGCGGATAAGACCTTTTTTTGCTACGGCGGAACGACTGCCAAGGATGAGCGGCATCTCCTGATCATGATCTCCTTTTTCGACCACGAAACGAAGATGATGCCTAAACCTGTGATCGTTTATGACAAGATGGAGGTGAACGATCCGCACGACAATGCTTCCATTTCGATCGACGACAAGGGCTTCATCTGGGTTTTTGTAAGCGGCAGGGCGAAGATCCGTCCTGGCATCCTCTTCAGGGGCAACAAACCATATTCCATAGAGGCTTTCGAACAAATAAAGGAATGCGAAATGACCTATCCCCAACCCTGGTGGATAGAAGGCAAAGGATTTTTCTACCTCTTTACAAAATATACCAATGGACGCGAACTTTATTGGACGACAAGCACCGATGGACGTACCTGGGCGCCCGACCAGAAACTCGCCGGCATGGGAGGCCACTACCAGGTATCGAATATCAGCAAGGATAAAATCTATTCTACTTTCAATTACCATCCCGGCGGGAATGTGGACAAACGCACCAACGTCTACCTGGTTCAGACGGACGACTATGGCAAATCCTGGAAATCGATAGACGGGCAATTGCTGCAAACGCCCCTCACTACAACAAAAACCCCGGCATTGGTCTGTGATTATGAAGCCCAGGGGAAGCTGGTCTATCTCAACGACCTGAACTTCGACAAGGATGGAAATCCCATCATTCTGGCGGTCATCAGCAACGATTTCAAACCAGGTCCCAAAGGTGATCCGCGGGAATGGACCATCATCCACCGTAAAAACGGGAAATGGAATTTCCACAAGGTTTGTACCTCATCCCACAATTATGACATGGGATCACTTTACGTCGAGGGCAATTTGTGGAGGATTATCGGACCTACAGAACCGGGCCCGCAAAAGTACGGTGCCGGAGGTGAAATGGCGTTATGGGAAAGCTCCGACGAAGGTTCCACCTGGAAGAAAATCAGGAACATCACGCACAACAGCCTGCTCAACCACTCCTATGCCCGCCGTCCGCTCAAAGCTAACGATGAATTTTATGCATTCTGGGCCGACGGCAATCCGGACAAGCTTTCTGAATCCCATCTGTATTTTACCAACAGAAAAGGAGATAAAACCTGGATTCTGCCCTACGATATGCAAGAGGATTTCGCAAAACCCATACTGATAAAGTAGCATCAATTCTTTGTGTATCTTAGTGTCTTCGTGCCTTTGTGGCCTCGTTTCAAATTTTCAACCAACAATAAATACCTGAAAAAAAATGAAAAAAATTCTTCTTACCCTCACAGTCCTCTGGTTTTGCCTGGCTGCAACTGCCCAGCCAAATCTCCTCAGCGGCAAATACACCAAAGACGAACTGTCTAAAATCCTGATCCCTCAGGAGAAATGGCTGCCATTCCCGAAGATCGACGACCGCGCCGGATGGGCCAAAGCCGATCAGGCGATGATGAAGGCCTATGTGAAAACTGCCGAGACCTACCTGAAATACGAATGGCCCGGCATTCCGGCTACCAAATCACTCCTGATCGAACGAACCGGCGACAGGGATGAGTACCAGACCATCAGTTTCAAGAAACGCGAGGTGCTGGGCACGCTGTTGCTGGCAGAAATCTACGAAAACAAGGGCCGCTTTACCGATCAGATCATCGACGGAGTCTGGTCCATCTGCGAGGAATCTTTCTGGGGCGTTCCCGCCCACCTGCCCAAGACGAAGGAACTCTCGGGTTTGATCAACGTCAAACAGCCCTTCGTAGAACTTTTCTCTGCCGAAACATCCTGTTTCCTGGCATGGGTGGATTATTACCTGGGTGACAAGCTGGACGCCGTTTCCCCGCAAATCCGCAAACGCATCTACGATGAAACCAACAGCCGGATTTTCACTCCGCTAATGACCAAGCCCCATGGCTTCATGGCTGCCAACGAAAATGGCAGGCGCCCAAACAACTGGAATCCATGGATCTGCTCCAACTGGCTGAATGCAGTCCTGCTGCTCGAAAAAGACAACAACAAACGGACCGAAACGGTTGCCAAAATCCTGAACGTCCTCGACCAGTTCCTCAACCCCTATCCGCAGGATGGCGGTTGCGACGAAGGTCCGGGTTACTGGGGAGCCGCTGCGGCTTCACTCTACGACAACATCGCCATGCTGAACCTCGCCACGGCGAACAAGTTCACCTATGTCTACAAGGATGAAAAATTCAGGAACATGGGACGCTTCATCTACCGTGCCCAGATCAGTCCGCTTTACTTCGTCAATTTTGCCGATGCAAGTCCGAAACCGGGGATGGCTGCCGACATGATTTACCGCTTCGGGAAAGACATCGAGGATCCCGACATGATGAAATTTGGTGCGTACTATCGTTCACCGGCAGAAGGTTCATCCGGCCGCGCCCACTATTTCAGGAATTTCTTCGCCCTCTTTATCCAGAATGAATACCAGTCTGCCGAAAAGGGACTGCCTTTTCCCAAGGACACCTGGCTGCCTGATCTCCAGGTGATGATTGCCCGCGACAAGCAGTCTTCCACGGATGGTTTCTTCCTGGCTGCCAAGGGTGGTAACAACGATGAGAGCCACAACCACAACGATATTGGCAATTTCATGGTCTATTACAACGGGATGCCGCTGCTGATAGATGTCGGAAGCGGAACCTATACCCGCAAGACTTTCAGCGACAAACGCTACGAGATCTGGTACAACTGTTCTGACTACCACAACTTGCCAACAGTCAACGGGAAGGACCAGTTGCCTGGTCCACAGTTCAAAGCCGGAAATGTATCCTACAAAACAGGAAAAGACTTCTCTGCCCTATCCCTGGATATCGCAAAATCATACCCTGCCGATGCCGGAATTACCAGCTGGATGCGCAGCGTGCGTCTCAACAGGGGAAAAAGCGTGGCGTTCGAGGATGCCATCAAA
Source organism: uncultured Bacteroidia bacterium (assembly GCA_903902325.1). Lineage (GTDB taxonomy): Bacteria > Bacteroidota > Bacteroidia > Bacteroidales > Prolixibacteraceae > CAINVV01. The sequence goes on along the minus strand of CAIUUO010000050.1, from coordinate 13,456 downwards.
CTTACAGAAGCCTCTTCTATCGTGCAGCATTTGATGACCTGCTATCCTGCAGAGGTGGTCAAACCGGGCGAACTCGCCATCCATTATGCTCCACAAGGCGGCAAGGCTTTAGATTTCTTGCTAAAGTACAATCCCGCCCAGTTTGAAGTCTCCGTCGAAAAAATACCGCTTGACAAGATGGAAGACAAAGGGGTCAAACGCAACTGGGGAGAGACAATCCACCGCATCAACCTGAAAGCGAAGTCACCGAAGAAGAATGACAAGTTCAATTTTACACTGGCGCCCAAATGATTGTTTAAATGTCGCGCAGAGCACGCAAAGAACGCAGAGAAGAAATATGGCTTTGCGTACTTTGCGTCTTTGCGCGACATTTATATTTAGAAAACAAGGAAAAACGAGGCCACGACTTGTCCCGACTTGTCGGGAAAGGCACAAAGACACAAAGTTTCACAAAGAGTGATTTGAAGTAAACCATTAATGACATAAAAATGGATCATTTCAAAGGATATTTGCCCCTTTCTCAAGAAGAAGAGGCGATTGGCAAGGCTATAGTAAATGCCGCGTTTAGGGTGCATAAGGAATTAGGCCCAGGACTGTTGGAAAAGGTATATGAAGTTTGCTTTTGCCATGTACTGTCAAAAGAAGGTTATATGGTGCAGAGACAGTTGGATGTTCCTATAGTTTTTGAGCAATTTATTTTCAATGAGGGTTTAAGGCTGGATGTCATGGTCAATGATCTTGCAATATGCGAATTGAAAGCTCTCGAAACAGTAAATCCCGTTTGGGATGCACAAATACTAAGCCATTTAAAGCTAACAGGCAAAAGACTTGGATATCTCATAAATTTTGATGTTCCCTTAATCAAGGATGGCATCAAACGATTTGTTCTCTGATCCCTTATTAACTTTGTGTACCTTAGTGTCTTCGTGCCTTTGTGGCCTCGTATTTCAAATTGCAAGAATTAATACACATGAAACATATTTTGATCTTTATCACCGCAGGACTTCTCCTGACCCTGCCCTGCCAGGCCCAAAAAAACGTCAAAATAAAATTTGACAGCAACAGGGAGGTTTCGGGCAAAAAATTTGCCATCCGGGATATCTCTCCCGGCATTCCTGCCAACTGGGATGGCTTCAACTTCGTGGTGCTGGAGTTCAGGATCACCACGCCCCAGCGTTTCCAGGTAGGATTCACCACCGAAACCGGGTACAACGAACTGCGGGTGATGAGCTACTGTCCCAATGGATGGAACAAGCTGGCCATCCCGCTACGCTTCTACCGCGCCCTTCCGGATGCTGCCCATGATCTCGCCGCCACCTACAACCAGCCAAGGTACACGGGCTGGGTCAACCTGGGCGGCAAACGCGGTCCGCTGCAAGGCATCGATTCCATCGGCATCCGGATGAACGCCCCCATCAACAACCCCGTCCTCGAACTGCGCTCCATTTCCCTGTCCAAAGATGATCCGGGCGACCAGTATCTCGGCAAGGAGCCCATGGTGGATGAATTCGGCCAGTGGAACCTCGGCGACTGGGAAGGAAAGATCAAATCTGCAGGCCAGCTCACAAAAGAATGGAACAGTGAAGATGCCGAAGTCGTCTCGACCAAAGACTACAATTACGCCAAATTCGGAGGTTATCTCTCCGCTACAGTCAAGGCAACCGGATACTTCCGGACGGAAAAAATCGATGGCCGCTGGTGGTTTGTCGATCCCGAAGGATACCTGTTCCTCTCCGTCGGGGTCGACTGCGTGAGCCCGGGTGGTGGCGGCAATGCCCTCAACATCGGCAAAAGAAACAACCTGTTCAAGGAACTCCCACCTCCGGGACTCTCCCCCAGACCCGACAGACCCAATGCGGTCTCGTTTGGCAACTGGAACCTCTTCCGCAGGTACGGCCAAAGCTATCCTGCCAAATCGAAGGAACTCATCATCAAACGGATGGATAAATGGGGACTCAACACCATCTGCAACTGGTCGAACCCCGAAGTGATGGCACTTAACAGGAAGGCTTTCATGCTGCAGCTACACGGCGTGGGCATCGAGAACGGCATCATGGGATTGCCCGATGTCTACACACCCGATTTTGCCGCCAGGGTGGATGCCTCCATCAGGGAATTCGTCACGCCCTACCGGGAAAACCCCTGGCTCATCGGTTACTTCTCCGGGAATGAACCCTCCTGGACAGGTCAGGAAGAGCGGCTTTGCGGGATGATCCTCAGCGGAGCCGACAGGCCTTTCAAGACCGAACTGACAAAATTCCTTGCCGGCGGCGACACACCCGAAAAGAGAAAGCAGTTCGTCATTCACACCTTCAGCATCTTCCTGCAGACTGTCAATAAATCACTCAAAGCCCACGATCCAAACCATTTGAACCTCGGCATCCGCTTCGGGCACAATCCCGGAAAGGAGATACTGGCCGTCTGCAAGGGTGTTTTCGATGTGTTTAGCTTCAACTGCTATGACCTGGCTCCGAAAAAAGAGTTCATGGACCAGATAACTGAGGGTACAGGCCTGCCGATGATCATCGGCGAGTACCATGTCGGAACCGTCGACAGGGGCATGGCCCAGTCGCTGTGGCAGGTGAACTCCCAAAAGGAAAGGGGCGTAGCCTTCAGCTATTATACCGAAACCGCTTATGCACACCCCGCGCTGATAGGAACGGCCTGGTTCCAGTGGTGCGACCAGGATCTCACAGGCCGCAACGACGGCGAAAACTACAACTGCGGACTGGTGGATGTCACCGACCGTCCCTACACTTACATGGTGGAGTCAGTCGGCGCAACGGCTAAAAAATTGCTGCAAATCCATCAGGGTACTATTCCTCCCACCAGCCTTCAACCCGTAAAAGCCAGGGGGCATGGGGCGATTCCGGATCTTTGGGAGAAGTAAAACAGAGGGGGAGACAGGGGGACTGGGAGACTTGGCGACAGCAACACCTGAGATCCTGAGCGGAGTGGTTCCTGAGCGGAGTCGAAGGGCCGAAGTGCCGAAGGGGGACTACTGAGATGATTGGACGGTCGGGTGCGGCGATTTCCGAATCGCCGTTTTTGCAATGGGCGAAATGGTTTTGCTGGTCATAAAGGTCATAATGGTCCAACGATTACTGTTAAACAACACTGCCTGTTTCGTAAATTTTTTAACTTTACATGACTTAACGAATACAAAAGCTAAACGCCAACAGCTAACAGCCAATAGCTTTTAAAAATTCATTTCAAAAAACAATAATTTATGAAATCCATTTTAGCGCTGATGCTCCTTTGTTTTTTGTTTGGCAATACATATGCCCAATACCACAAAACTGAAATTACCCACTACCTTTTTCCCGAATTCATCAAGGGAACCGTCCTCATGAAAACAGGGGTGAAAAATGTGACCATGCTCAATTACAACGCCTTGACCGAGGAGATGATTTTTGACTCCAACGGGAAGAAACTGGCGTTTGCCCATGTGGATCAGATCGATACTGTTTACATCGACGGCAGGAAATTCTTTCCTGTGGAAAACAAGTTCGTTGAGCCCATTTACCGCAACAAGTTAGAGCTGTATGCCATTCACAAATGCAGTCTGGTGGATCCCGGCAAACCCGCAGCCTATGGCGGGACTTCTCAGACTTCTGCAACCACTACCTACTCATCCTTTTTATCGGGTGGACAGGCCTATGAATTGCAGTTACCCGAAGGAACCCAAACCAAACCCTATACCGAATACTGGCTCAAAAAAGAGGGCAAACTGACCATGTTTGTCAGCCTCCGGCAGCTTTCAAAACTCTTCAGCGACAAATCCGACAGCTTCAAAAAATACGTCAAGGAGAACAAGGTGGATTACGAAAAGGAGGAAACCCTGATCGCCGTGGTGAAATACATGGAAGGACTGTAAGTTAATTACAAATTAAAAATTACAGATTAAAAATTGAGCTTCGTGCCCTTCGTGTTTGCCTTCGTGAACTTTGTGGTGAAATTTAAAATCTTAACCACAAAGGTCACAAAGGGTTGCACGAAGGACACAAAGGAACAAAACCAACCTTTTGCCATTAACTTCTGATATTTGAGATTACAATTTATGCTGCAAAAAATATTACCATGAAAAAGCTAGACACCAGCCTCATGCATCCCCGCGACCAAATCACCATGGTCATCGACAAAATATACAGGAGCGGCCTGACCACTACCTCCGGAGGCAACGTCTCCATCATCGACGACAACGGCGATATCTGGGTCACCCCGTCGGCCATCGACAAGGGCTCGCTGCGCCCATCCGACATCATGGTCATCCGCAAAAACGGTGTCATTGAGGGGCGCCACAAACCCTCCTCCGAATACCCCTTCCACATGGCAATTTATGAGTGCCGTCCCGACATTAAGGCCATCATCCATGCCCATCCCCCGGCGCTGGTTTCTTTCAGCATCGTCCGCCAGATTCCGAACACCAATGTCATCCCGCAGGCCAAGAATATCTGCGGCGGCATCGGCTACGCAGCCTACCAGCTTCCCGGTAGTATAGGACTGGGAAAAGTGATCGCAGATGAATTCGCGAGGGGCTTCGAGGCGGTCATCATGGAAAACCATGGCACCGTGGTGGGCGGCACCGACCTGAAGGATGCCTTCCAGCGCTTCGAGACACTCGAATTCTGCGGACGCACAATCCTCTACGGCAACATGATTGGAACTCCCAATTATTTGACAGACAAACAAATCGAAGAATTTGAGGCACAGATCCCCCACTTGCTGCCGGAGATGAATGTGGTGGAACACCCATCCGAAGAACGTGCCATCCGCGAAGAAATTGTGAGGATCGTCCACAGGGCTTGCAGCCAGGGACTGATGATCAGCTCCTACGGAACCGTGTCGGTCCGCTGGAAAGGCGACGATTTCCTGATTACGCCTACCGGCGAATCGCGCTGGGACATCCAGATCGAAGACATCGTCCAGATCAGGAACGGCAGGCGCGAAAAGGGTAAGATGCCGAGCCGCGCCACCTGGTTGCACCAGGAAATCTACAGGCGCTATCCGCACATCAACTCGATCATCCTCACCCAGACGCCCTACCTGATGACCTACAGCGTGACGGCCAAAAAATTTGACGTGCGCACCATTCCCGAGAGCTGGATCTTCCTGCAGGATGTGCCAAATGTTCCTTTCGGATCACATTTCGCCGGATCGGAGGTGATCCTCGACCTGTTGTCAGAAAACACACCGGCAATCATCATCGAAAATGACTCGGTGCTGGTGACGGGCGACAAACTCCTGGGTACTTTCGACAGGCTGGAAGTGGCCGAGTTCAGCGCCAAATCGCTGATCATGTCCAACTCCCTCGGTAGCCTCAACCCCATCAATGACGAGCAGGTGGAAGAGTTGCGAAAAGTGTTTCTTTTAAAATAATTTAACCACGAAAATTTAACCACAAAGGACCCGAAGGATGCACGAAGGACACAAAGTAAAATTAACTCTTGACAATGATGCATTTAGCAAGAATAATGAATGTTGAGCCCTTTGTGTCCTTTGTGTTTTCCTTTGTGACCTTTATGGTAAATAAAAAACAATGAGAATCAAAACAATAACCCTAATACTTTTCCTCTTCTGCCTCGGCACCCTGCATGCCCAGACCCTCGTTACAGGGATTGTCACCGACTCCCTCAACGTGCCAGTGCCCTTCGCCTCCGTCTACCTCTCGAAGACCACCATAGGCAACATGTCCAACAAGGATGGCGCCTATACCCTCACTATTCCGCAAAACGGAGAGTACGAGCTCATCGCCTCCTGCATAGGCTACCAGTCGAAGAAATCGACCCTCTACGCCGACGGCAAGCCCCGCACCATCAACATCAGGATGTCGCTCGACTTCGTTAAGATCGACGAGGTCAATGTCATGGCAAAAGACAAGAACCGGATCAAAAATTACGCGAAATTCATCAAGCTCTTCCTCGGTGAATCCGTCAATTCCGAGAATTGCAGGATCCTGAATACCAACGATCTCTATCTCCGCAAGGAGGCCGAGACCGACATCATCAAGGGTCGTTCCCTCAAGCCAATCCAGATCGAAAACTGGTCGCTGGGATACAAAATCACCTACGACCTCACCGACTTCACCTACGATCCCAAGTTCGGATTCCTGCGGTTTTCGGGCAATACCTTCTTCCAGGGCCTGCCGGGAAACGCGAAGGAGATCAAAAAATGGGTCCAGAAACGGCTCCGCACTTACTACGGTTCCAAAATGCACTTCCTGAGATCCCTCTTCCTGGATTCGCTGAAGCGTGAGAATTTCAGGATTTCAGACTATGAAACGGTCATGGATTTGGATGCCAAAGAGAAGAATATTGAGAAGATCCAGCCACTTCCCGAAACCAGTCTGAAAGTGGTGAAAGATGCCGATTTCATGACCATCTTCTCCCTGAAACCCTTGTACATCAACTATTACGACAACCGTCCGGATCTCTCTACGGAGCTGATCGGATTCGAGCCCAAGGAGTGTGAAAGCACCCTCAATTTCTCCAAAAAAATAAAGGTATTCAGGAACGGCCATGTGGCGGATCCCTATTCCGTGACCTGGGGCGGGGTGATGGCAACCGAAAGGGTCGCCGACATGATGCCCGACGATTTCCAGCCTTATGCCACCACCAATCTTAAAGCCGATTCCGTGTACGCGGAGACGCCCGTCGAAAAATACCTCGCCTTCCGGCAAAAAACGGTCAGCAGCGACCAGCTGTTCGTCCAGCTCGACAGGAATATCTACAGGCCAGGCGATACCATATTCTTCCAGGCTTACGTAAGGAACAGGTTTACGGGCAACTTCGAATCGGGCAGCGTTTCGCTCTACGCCCTGCTTTTTAACGAGAAAAAGGCGATGACCGACAGCGCCCGCTTCCGCATCGACAACGCCACCGCCACCGGCTGGATGCCCATCCCCGAAAAGGCGGAAACGGGCAAATACCGGTTCACGGCCTTCACGGGTACGATGCAGAACGATGATCCTGCCGAAGCTTTCCAGCTTGACCTGTATGTTAAGGAACCCGACAACCATCCCGAAAAGATTGCCGTCACTTTCGACAAGGAGAAATACAAACCTGGCGACCTGGTCGAGGCGACCATCAAAATAACCGATCCTACCGGGAATCCCATAGCCCAGCGAAAGTTCAAAGGCAGCTTCTCGACGGACAAGGGTGAGCTCAGATCCGAAGAATCACAAACGGATCCCAAAGGGGAATGCATCATCCGGATGACGCTGCCCGAAACGCTCAATGCGCAGCCAACGCTGAATGTTTCCGTCAAACAGGCATCGGGCAAGGAATCCTCATCAAAAAAAGTGACCGTTCCCTTCGAGAATGTCAGGCTCGACCTGAGGTTCCTGCCGGAAGGCGGCACCTTCGTGGAAGGCCTCCGCCAGAAAATAGGCTTCAATGCCACCGACGACAGGGGCGAACCCGTCCACATCGAGGGAGTGCTCAGGGACGGCTCCGGCGACGTGCTGGACACCATCCGCTCCGGCGACTGGGGTCCGGGCTCCTTCACCTGCCTCGCCCGCCACGGACTCTACGTCGAACTGACGAAGGGCGGCGGCGCCCAGAAGATATGGACATTGCCACTCCCCGCCTCCTCTGGTCTGGCCATGAGCGTCATCCCGGCCGACGACAATACCTTCGCCGTTGAGATCCAGGCAGACAGCTACAACGGCCAGATGGTCACCGTTACGGGAACGATGAACCTGACACAGCTCTTCTCGAGGGAGATTATCATGAACAAGAAGCAGAAGTTCCTGGTGGATGCAGGTCAGCTGCCGTCGGGAGTCGCCGAGATCACGCTTTTCGACAAGGATCTCAAACCCCTTGCCGAACGCCTGTTCCCCATCAACAGCGACAAGCGCCTCAGGTTCCGGATTCAAAACACAGGCAAACCCGATCCGAAAGCGAAGGAGACCGAGCTGACCATCACCGTCACTGACGGAACGGGAAAACCCGCCGAAGGCTTCTTCTCGGTAGCCGTGACAGACTCTGTGAAAGGCCTCGATGCCGGCATGTTTACTCCCGGCATCGAATACACCTTCAACTACCATCCGAACCTGATGGCCAGCCTTCCCGGCAGGGTACTGTCGCAAGGCTTCGAAAACCTGTCGGACGACGACCGCGACCTGCTGCTGATGGTCTATGGCTGGACGAAATTCAAATGGGATTTCAGGGAGATGAAACAGGAGGTAAAAGAGCCCGTCAACTGGGACCTGCTGAACATCAAACTGCTGAACATTGCCAAAAACCAAAAGTCCGGCAGGAGCTTCAACCTCGTCACGCTGGAAGGGCCGTCCATCAGGCAGCTCACTTCGGACGACACAGGCCAGATTGCCTGGCCGCTGGATTCCCTTTCCAACATCGCCCGGATGGTGACCCTGATGCCGGATACCCGCGACAAAAACAAGAGCCTCGAGGCGATGATGTCGGTCCCGTACAACACTGATTACTTCAAAAGTGAAAAATTCTTCACTCCATTGCCGGCCATTCCGGCGGATGAATACAGCGTCGCCCTTCCCTACCAGTACTATACCCTCGGCGAGAAGAACATCGACATCAGGGAGGTCACGGTAGTGGGACACACCACGCCAAAAGTGTACCAGGACAAATACGAAGAGAAGTACCAGTTCACGCACGTCAAGAGCCTTGACCCTGAATTCCTGCAATCCTCGACCAACCTGGAGACAGCCATCAGAAAGCTGGTTACACCGTATAAATGGACCCCCCATGGCAACATCTACCTGCGTTCTCCCAGATCGTTCCTTGCCGGACCGGTACCTGCCCTCTTCGTGCTGGATGGCATGCCCATCTACCAGAACGGATGGGGCTATGTGGAGGATATTCCCATCAGTGAAGTCACCTCGATTACCATCCTGAACGGACAGCGCGGCTACACCCAGTATGGCGACGGCTCGCAGGGAGGGGTGATCTTCATCAACACCCGCGGCGACGGTACGAAAGACGCGCCGGGAGCTCCCGCCAAATGGAACTCGCAGGTGCGAAGCGGCAACATGGTCAAACCGCTGCAGGTCTACCGTCCGAACATGGAATTCTACATCCCGGTCAAGCCGGAAACCGATGTCGATCCTATGCTCCAGAGCCGTGGCACCATCTTCTGGGACCCCGAAGTCTATTTCAGCGCGAAGGAACCCGTCAAACTCAAATTCAGCAACCTGAAACACACCGGGCCGGTGGTGGTGACCGTTAATGGGGTATCTGTGAATAATCTGGTGGGGACAGGAAAGGCAAGATATGATGTACGGCAATGACGGATGGGACGGAAAGACGGAATGGACTTGGAGACTGGAGACGGAGGAAAGAAGGTGACGGAATAAGTATCTGATTTTTACCACTCCGCGTCCCGAATTTTCGGGAAAGGACACAAAGGAAAAAACAAAGGTCTCGAAGGGTTCGTAATCCAACTTTTCAACCTCACCCGCCACTTTTCATTTTTCATTTTTCACTTTTCACTTTTCATTTCTCATTTTTCATTTTTCATTTTTCATTTTTCATTTCTCATTTGTGTCCTTCGTGGTTAAACCTGGCACAAAATGGAAACAAAATCGCCTCTTTTTAGTATATAGGAAATAACTATTCAGATGCCATGAAAACCCTCTTCGCCACCCTGCTCCTTGTTTTATCCGCTGCCACGCTGACGGCACAAACCAAAAACCCACATTACGACGCAGCCCTTGCAAAGAAATACGGCGCAGCTGACAATGGCATGAAGATGTACGTCCTGGTGATCCTCAAGACCGGTCCCAACACCACCACCGACAAGGCCTTCCGCGACAGTTGCTTCGCCGGCCACATGCAGAACATCGGCAGGCTGGTGACCGAGGGTAAACTGGTCGTTGCCGGCCCCCTGGGCAAGAACGACAAAACCTACCGGGGAATCTTCATCCTCAACGTAACCACTTTCGAAGAAGCCAACCAACTGCTGGAGACCGACCCCGCCATCCATTCCAAAATCCTGGAACCCGAACTCTACAACTGGTACGGTTCCGCCGCCCTGCCCGCCTACCTGGAAGCGGAGGATAAGGTGTGGAAGGAGAGGTAGTGATAGATTTAACTACCCGCTCCAATCGGCCGAAAACCATAGATTATCATCCATTCTATTGCCCAAATATTATTATCACGTTAGATTTTGAAAGGATCAATACCAGTTGTTGACAGTTTCTACAAAATTATTTGACAGGATATTGATTTTGAATAGATTAATTTTTACTTTTACGAGTAGACCTAAACCGGAAAAGCGATTACCCAGATACTGCTAGCCTTATTGGTACGGGTTTATTTTACATATTAAACAAGTTGTAGGTCATGCTATAAAAACGAACAAGCATAATCTTACTAAAATGAGAAAGAAAATATTCTGGACACTATTAATTGTAGCAATATTGATTTGCTCATATATTGCTTATTATCTGATAGTCAATTTGGACAATAAGACGGTAAGAGAAACATTAAAGATTTCATTAATCGCATCCTTTACAGCAATAATTTCAATCGTAGGTTCTGTATTTGTGAATCAACATTTAACTAATGAAAATTCCAAACAGCAGAGAGATGTTGAGATTAGAAAAATTAAGCAGGAATTTTATCATAAATTCTCAGAATCGTTTTTGTTAAAACTGACCTATTCAATGAAGATTGACCAAAATAAAATTGATTTAAAAAATCCTGATTTATCCAATCCTGATGTTCAAAAATATTTGGAAGCAGACAGAATATTTTGTTTAGAGAAAAACAGATTGCCTCTTTATGCATCTCAAGAATTAGTTGAATTGGTTGAGTCTGTTGCTAAGGGTGCAGATGTTAATTTCTCCAAATTGTATTCATTAATTCGCAAGGATTTATGCAATAATGATTTTTTAGAATTTAAAGATTTAAATGAAATAAGTTTGACGTTACCTATGATATAAAAAAGCACGAACCGACAACACATGGTATAGTACAATTAAAAATGAACGACTTCAAGAAAAATAAAGAGAAATTGGTCACTCTGATTGACAACATAGAAATGCAGTCAGAGAAGCTTCCCATTTTGAAAAATATGCTTGAGAAAGTTGAACAAAGTGAACTGATAATTAAAAACTTCCCTAATCAACAAGAGCTCCCAAAGGATATTTATATTGATTTGACTCAAGGTCTTGACTACTTCGCAAAAAATGCCGGAGACGTTAATCCTTCTAACTTGGGATTTATTGATACTTCTTATAGTCTAATCATTTCTGGTTCTACCGCTTCATATAGTGCCTTAAATCAATACAACGGACAAAATCAAGAACAAGAAAATTGGAAGTATAACTCACTTAAAGTTTTCAATATGGAATTTGAAAAGAATAATCTCCAGATTGAAATTGAGCGCTTTTTTGAAGAGATCAATGCGAAGCAAAACCTTGATGAATTCAAAGAACTACAAGAGTTTAAGAATAGATTTGAATCAAAGAAAATAGACCATTCGGCTTTTGCTAATAAAATGAGAAATGTCTGTCTACATTTTAAAGGACTAATGAAGAAAGCCTCTGACTTGGAAAAGTATGGAAAGACAAAGAACAAAAAGGAGACTTGGCCTAAAATAGCAGAACAAATTGTAACCAATACACCTCAATTGAGAAAAGACTTTATAAAACATGGGAATCAGTGGACTGAAATTCACTCTAACCTATCAGGCATTTTGAAGACATACGAAGATAATGATTACGAAAAACTTCTCTCACACTACAATGAATTAAATAGATTGCTTTATGCATTCATAAACATTGTCGAAAAAGAAAAAATAAAAAACGCTATTTAGCACGTGTATTGCGTCAATTGGGTTGACATGCAAACTTGAAGCTTCGTTCTTCTATTTAAGTACAGTGTAGCTGACAGTTTTGTACTCCTAAACCCGCCCGGACGCAAAGCCCGAAACCGTTAGTTGCAATGCTTTGATGTCATGCGAACTTAAACCTACAGAACAAAATAAAACGAGAAACTGGATTGCTGAAAACCAACAACAGACTAAAATATATAAATTGGAGACCAAGAAAAAAATTATACTTATTATACTGTCAGTAGGACTGACCTTTTTTTATTCTTGCAAAAGCAAAGAAGACAAAGTTAAAAATGTTGTCAATGAATTTCTAACCCAGATTAACGACCAAACAAAAACTATCAACAAAGATTTGATGACTGAAAAATTTGCTGAATTTTTCAAAAGCAAAAAATATTATACCGCTGAAAAATGGGAATTGACTGTAAAACCTGAAAACGATTCAATAATTACAGTTGAATCAAAAGGGCAAACTCACAATGGTTTCGGACGGCCAATTGAACTACTTCAAGGATTTGTTCTCACAAGTGAATATGGTAGTTGGAAAATATTCAACTCATTCAAACTTGTTGCAGATGAACTTGATTTTGAAGTTGTAGATACTCAATGGGATTTTTATTGGGACAGAGAAAAAGATGAAATTCTAAAACAACTTCAAGATAAGTTAGAATTAAAGGTTTTAGTTCCTGGATACGGAAATTACTACACTGATAATAAAGCAGGGAAATTAAAACTTATAAATAATTCTGATTTTGACATCAAGAACGTTAAAATTCTTATCGAACATTTTGACAATCAAAATAAATCTGTAAACACAAATCACACCTATATTTCAGACATTATTCGCAAACACGGTTACAGAGAGTTTAATTGGTACACAAGTGACTGCTCTCAATGTGAGACACAAATTTTTAAAATTAACTTCATCAAAGAAAGTCATTGACAAATTCAAAGTAAAATTAACTTACCGAAATATTTCTATCACCCAATGTTACGTATTACGGCAGTAAGCAAGATAATATTTCAATATCAATACATATAATATGCAGATAAAAATAGGAAATTATGATTTAGTTCATTCTGGAATTATTATAGCAATCAAAGATAATCCGATAACTATTAAACTTCAAGATGAAATTGAAGGGGATTATACTTTCATAATAAATTTCATTGCAGATAATGACAATACAGATTCGGTCACAAAATTTACAGGTATTGACAAATTTACATTACAGATCGACTTTAAAAATTTTGACAGATTTGTAGGTGGAGGAAATACTGATTTAGTGGAACTTGGAACCTTACGACATCGTCCATTATTTTTAAACTATAGGGTTTTTGATTTAGCAAATGTCGGTAAAACCTTGATGTTTAATTTCTATGTAGGAAAGGAGGATTTAGATGGCCACTAATACGACAAATCAGCAAGATAGCAGGTTTATAAATCAAGTTTGCAGCAATACTAAAACTGATTTCATTGAAATTACCGAAGATAAATTAGAGAATATATTAATTAAATTTCTCAAAGATTTCAAGGATTCAAGTGGATGGTTAACACCTCTGTCAATTTTTCTTACAATATTAATTGTACATTTAACTGCAAACTTTAAAGAGTTTTTGTCAATATCTAAAGATATATGGT
>CAIUUO010000049.1 GCA_903902325.1 uncultured Bacteroidia bacterium | reverse complement strand
TTTAAAATTCTGATAAACATATAGTTGAATGTTTTTGTGTTCCAAAGATAAAAAAAACTTAATCACAAAGGTCATGAAGGAAACCGTAAAGGACACAAAGTAATCGAATTCAAATTTGTGAACTTTGAGAATCCTTTATGCTCATTGTGGTTAGATTCTATCTCACATTACTTTCCATACGGTTACTCCTGCTGTCGGAAGCTCATTTTTACCAATGACAATTGCATCGGCAGGGATATTCAGGGCATAAGGTTTGTCTGAATAATTGACGGCAATTCCAAACCCATCGCGGTATTCCACTGATACGCCGTTAGGATAATTTTCAACTGGAATATGGAACCTGGCATATAATTCTGCGAGCAGCTTTTCTTCAAGAAGTCCGTCATTGCTGTCGATACCCACGTAGGTTACGGTTCCTTTTCCCAGTTTCCGGGTGATCACGGCGGGTTTTCCGGCATAGAAGTCTCCCTCATAAATGGCTAAAACATCTGTGCCTGCTTGCGGTTTCAATATTTCTCCCCAGGTTTTCCAGGCAAATTTCTGATGATCCATGATGACCGAATCCTGAGCGTGGGGCATAGGCAGATCATAAAATTCAATTTCAGCGCCAATCAACGCATAAATCGGAGCCGCAAATTTGGCTTCCCACAAATGTCCTTCACGGTCCTTGTGACCTGTTCTGCAAGTCAGTACGAGGTTTCCGCCACCTCTTGCATATTCTGTCAACTTTTCGATCAATCCGTTGTCAATTTGCTGGTAGGCAGGCGCAATCAGGACCGGATAGTTTGAAAAATTCGCCTGATCTGCGACAAAATCGACAGGTGCTCCAAAAGCCTTCAGTGGTTTGTAGTACTTCATAATGTGGTCCATTGAGTTCCACTGGTTGGTCTGCTTGTTCATCTCCATACCCCATATATTCTCGTTGTTGAAGAGGATTGCCGTTTTCCGGGCGAGATAGGAGGAAGGCAAGGAAGCGGCAGGTCTGTAAATTGTGCGGAGCTGGTTTATTTCCTGAATAAATTTCTGATACTCCAGTCCGCCCGGGGTAGGTGTGATGCCGTCGGGACCAACTATTCCATAGTGATATTGTTCGAAACCCACGAGCGGAGCCCGGTAACGATAGGTACAGACAAGGCTGCTGCCTCCTGCAAACTGATGCCAAAGCCACATTCTCACGGCACCGGGAGTGGGTTGCGGATTGATGCTGCCCCAGTTTACCTGTCCGGGTTGCAGTTCCATCACACCATACGAAGGTGAAATTGGCCTGAAAAAATCATTTGCCATGGCGATTCTCAGCGGGTCGCCCAGGCGGTATCCTTTCCTGCCAATGCCTTTGGACTCGCCGTAAACCATATACCGGGTATAGGTGATAAAATCCAGTTGCTTGCTTTTTCCGATGTATCCGCCATCGTAACTGGGTATATAATTGGTTGTTACCCATTGACCGGAAGAGGCGAATTTTTTGATTTCTGCAGCCTGGTCATCCAGAAAGGTGGAGGTTTCGTTGGCCGCAAACCTGTAATGATCGAGTCTCTGATTCAGGTTCATTCCCCATTGCTTGTGCTGAGGAATGTTGATCTGAGCGAAATCTGAGTAGGTATTGCTCCAGAACAAGGTTCCCCAGGTTGTGTTAATGGCATCGATGGTGGTGTATTTTTTCTTCAGCCATTCACGGAAGCGTTGCTGGGCATCCGGATTGTAATCGAAGAAGGTTCGGGGCTCGTTATCCACCTGCCAGCCCATGATCCTCGGGTCGTTGCCGTAATGCTTCGCCAGTTGTTCAATCATTTTCAGGGAGTAGCTCCTGTAATAACTGCTCGAAAAGGAGGCATGCTGCCGCGAACCGTGATCCATCCTGGTGCCATCCTCATTCAGGCATAATATTTCGGGATGTTTTCTTGAAAGCCATACCGGAGGTGTGCAGGTGGAAGTACACATGATCACTTTCAGCTTGTATTTTGCGGCAATAGTAATGGCTTTGTCCAGCCAGGCGAAGTCATATTTTCCCTCGGCGGGTTCAAGCTGAGCCCATGCGAATTCGGCGAAATGGGTAAATTCAAACCCCATTGCAGCGATATTCTTCAGATCCCTGTCCCATTGGGTAGAATCCCAGTGTTCGGGATAATAATAGACACCTGTGGTGATTAAATTTTTCTCCGGAAACCGGGAAGGTTTTTCTAAGGCATTTGCAAGAAATGCAGGGAAGAAGAAAAGAACAAGCAAAGCAATTTTTTTCATAGAATGAATGATATTTGGCTAAAGAATTCTCAAAATAATTTGGCAGGTAAAAGTGATGAAATGGCCATGAAATTATCATGTTACAAACAAAACTACAGAATTTTTAGCGGTGTAAACTGATTATTGCTGATTGTTTTTATTGAATCAATCCAAAGAATTGGATAAAAATTTGATACTGACAGCATATTATCTGTTTATGAACGTGGTTTAAATGGTTAGAAACGAAAATTTTGTATGATTTAACGGGTTGCCTCCCATAAATATATTAGTGAAACCAAGAATTGTGATGAAAACAAAAAATTTTATTTGTAGTTTTATCCTAAGTGAAAAACTAATCGGATTTGCAGATTAACAGTTGTAAAAACGACCGGATTAACATTCTTTGGTGTAACTTGTAATTCTGTTAACCGTTTACAAAAAGGTAAAAAAACACAAATATTCAGTTCAAATAATTATTCAATATGGACAACAATAGTTCAGAGACAAATCATAAAAACATCGATAAAAAATCAGAGGGTTCAGATTCAAGGCGGAGTTTTTTCAAGCGTTTTGGGGTGATCGGAGCAGCGGCTGCTGCCGGCGGAGCCGCAATTTACAGCGGCTTCTCCTATGAAGAGACCAAGCCAAACCACGACATGGTGAAAGTGCTGACCGCCGATAACAAACTGGTGGAGGTTCCGCGCGACCAGATCAGGGATATGAAGGTGGATGTTTCGAGGCTCACAGAGTTGGGCAGGGAAGGACTTCCCGGCAAGAGGTTTGTCATGGTCATCGATCTGGCAAAATGCCGCAACGCACGTAAATGCATCCAGGCCTGTCAAGGTGCGCATCATTTGCGTCCCTATGAATACCATATCAATACCCTGACCATGCAAGAGTCTCCCAATACCGCGCCCTACTACATGCCAAAACCATGTCAGCATTGCGACAATCCGCCCTGCGTGGCCGTTTGTCCTGTAGATGCGACATTCAAACGCCAGGATGGCATTGTCCTGATTGACAACGAGCGTTGCATCGGTTGCCGCTTCTGTGTTGCCGCTTGTCCTTATTCCGCAAGGATGTTCCATTGGGAAGAGCCTCTCTTTGTGGAAGGCGACAAGGGAAAGGCTTACAACATCGAACTGAATGTTCCCCAGAAAAAGGGAACAGTCTCCAAATGCCTGTTCAGCGCCGACAGGTTGCGTGAAGGGAAATTGCCCTATTGCGTTTCTTCTTGTCCGAACGGTGTTTACTATTTCGGAGATGAGAATCAGGACGCTGTAACGAATGGCACAACGAAGGAGACGGTCAGGCTGAGTGAGCTGCTAAAAGTCAATGGCGGCTATCATTTGATGCCGGAGTTGGGTACAAAACCGAGGGTTTATTATCTGCCACCCAAAAACAGGTTGTTTGAAGTAACAGAGGAAGAGGAGAAAAAGAGTGAAAATGTCTAAACTTTCCTTTCGGAGAAGTTGAAAACCATAACCATGAAGAGAAGCTATTTATTTCTGATCATCATTTTGTTGTCCGTTGGTCGTTTATTTGCCCAGGAATGGGTTGTTCCTGTTGAGAATGCTGCAAAACGAAGTCCATTCGCCTTTAAGGATTCCATCAGACAGGCCGGGGCCGCTCTTTACATGACAAATTGTAAATCCTGTCATGGAGATCCCGGTAAGAACAATACCGTGAAACTTGTGCCGCCTCCGCCTGATCCAGCTTCTGCCCAAATGCAGAAAAACAGCGACGGGGATATGTTTTACAAGCTGTCCATGGGCCGCGGTCCGATGCCATCCTTTAAAAATACGCTTTCTGCCACGGATATCTGGCGGATTATCTCTTTTATCCGGAGTTTTAACGACAAATATGTCCAGGAATTGGCTCCCAGTCTTGCACCCGGATCCACGCTTGAGCAGGTTAAGATTCTGATTTCCATGATTAAGGAAACCAATCAGGTTCAGGTAAAAATTTCCTCTGTTAAAGATAAGGTTCGCCAACCCGTTGCCAATGCCGAGGTGAAACTTTTTGCAAAACGATATTTTGGAAATCTGATGATTGATGAGGCGCATACTTCGGACAGTCAGGGAATCGCATTATTTAAGTTCCCGGCCAATCTGCCAGGTGATTCGAAAGGATTTGTTCAACTGTTGGCCAAACCTACCGATGAAACGGCATTTGGAGAAGCAAAGGCAGATACGACCCTTGCAATTGGTGTCGAAACTTACCGCCCACCGCTGAACGAACAGAGGGCTTTGTGGAATGTTGTCCAGAAAACTCCCATCTGGTTGTTACTTACCTTCATTTTTTCCGTATTGGCAGTTTGGGGATTGATTGTATATGTTTTGTTACAGGTCAGGGCCATTTACAAATCCGGATCTGATAACAAGAAAGAGTAAATTTTACTTTATCACACATAAAATGAAAAATATAGTTTTATTGGGTCTGTTGATTTTCCTGACCGGAAATCTCTTTGGCCAGTTACCTGTCAGCCCTCAGGTTGAAATAGGTATCGTGGAGAAGCTTGGTCAGATGATTCCGATGGACCTTAAGTTTATAAATGAAAAAAGCGACACGGTCACAATAGGAAGTTTGATTACCAGACCGACCGTTCTTTCGTTTGTCTATTTTGATTGTCCCGGATTATGCAGTCCACTGCAGGATGGGATTGCAGACGTTGTCAGTAAAACTGAAATGGTACTGGGAAAGGATTATGACATCATTACCATCAGTTTTAATACCAAAGACACGCCGGAAAAGGCAAGGGAAAAAAAGCTCAATTTTGTTACTAAAATCAAGGAAAGTCAGCGGGGAAGCTGGACATATCTTACAGGAGAACTTCCCAATATTCAGAAAATTACAGAGTCTGTTGGATTCAGATACAAGCCAACAGGAGTCGATTTTGCCCATCCATCCACCATTATCATACTTAGTCCCCAGGGAAAGATTACCAGATACCTCTACGGCGTCACTTTCCTTCCGTTTGAGTTGAAAATGGCCGTTGGCGAAGCACTGCGGGGTACTCCCCAGCCAAGCAGCAACAAACTGTTCGATTATTGTTTTGCCTATGATCCGCAGAGTAAAACCTATACCTTGCAATTTACCAGGCTATTGGGGAGTTTTGTTATCATCATGGCCCTCTTTTTTGTGCTCTACCTGTTCGTTTCATCCAGAAAAAAATCATCTAAAGTTCCAAAGAATGACTAATACTTCGACTGCAGAACCGCTTAATTATCTGAATCACAAGACCGGACTCTGGTCGTGGCTCACATCTACCGATCACAAGCGAATCGGATTACTTTACATGTATACCATTACCATCTTCTTTTGCGTAGCGGCCATCCTGGGTCTATTGATGCGTATCGAGAAGATTGCACCCGGGCCCACGATCATGTCGGCACAAACCTACAACGGGATGTTTACGATCCATGGGATCATCATGATATTCATCGTTGTGATACCCGGACTGGCAGCAGTTTTTGGAAATATATTCTTGCCCATCATGATTGGAGCCAAGGATGTAGCTTTTCCAAAACTGAACCTCTTTTCCTGGTATGTGTATATCACAGGAGCTTGTCTGGGACTATACTCACAATTTGCCAATGGACATTCACCTGATACCGGCTGGACCTTTTACGTTCCCTACAGTGCGGAAGCCTCATCCAATGTGGTGATCGCGCTGACGGCGGCATTTGTGCTTGGTTTTGCATCCATCCTGACCGGTTTGAACTTTATTGTGACCATACACAGGATGCGGGCGCCTGGCATGACCTGGTTCCGGATGCCGCTGTTCCCCTGGTCGCTCTATGCCACTGCCTGGATCCAGATCCTGGCTACACCGATTATCGGGATTACCCTGCTGATGGTCATCGCGGAAAGGACTTTCCACATCGGATTCTTTGATCCGGCCTTAGGCGGGGATCCGGTTCTTTACCAGCACCTTTTCTGGATCTATTCGCATCCGGCGGTTTATGTGATGATCCTTCCTGCCATGGGAGTGGTGACCGAGATATTTCCGACTTTCAGCCAAAAGCCTGTTTTCGGTTATGTACCTATCGTTTTTTCGAGTATGGCCATTGCCCTGGTAGGATATTTTGTGTGGGGCCATCACATGTTCACCTCTGGGATCAGTTATGAATCAAGGTGGTTTTTCTCATTTTTGACTTTCATCGTGGCAATTCCGAGCGCCATCAAGGTATTTAACTGGCTTTCCACTATGTACGGAGGATCAGTAGACCTCAAACCGCCGCTTTTGTATGCCATTTCCTTTATTTTCCTCTTCACGATAGGTGGTTTTACAGGATTGACTTTGGGCTCACTCGCCACAAACATACAACTGCACAACACCGACTTCGTGGTCGCGCATTTTCACTACATCATTTTCGGCGGCATGGGATTCGGATTCTTTGCAGGAATCCATTACTGGTTTCCGAAGATTTACGGGCGGATGTACAATTTCAGATGGGCCAACATTGCGTGGGGATTTCTTTTTGTGGGTTTCAACCTGCTTTATTTCCCGCTGTTTGTAATTGGTATCCAGGGAATGCCACGCCGCTATTTTGATTATGATCCCAAATTCCAGACTGGGGAGGTACTTTCCACGATAGGAGCCTTTATCCTAATCATCGGATTGATCGGTATGATTTCAAATCTTGTGTATCATGCCAAACGTGGTGCCAAGGCTCCTGCCAATCCATGGCACGGAGTGACACTTGAATGGCAGATACCTTCTCCACCGCCTCATGAAAATTTTGATGAGATTCCAGTAATTACCCACGATCCATACGTATTTGAACATCCAAACACTAAATAAACCAACTATTTATGTCGTCAACCGAACACTCTGAACATATTGACAGCGATACCGGGAAAATGGGAATGTGGTTATTCCTGTTCACCGAGCTGTTCCTTTTTGGCGGACTATTCATCGTCTATGCCGTGATGCGCTCTAAATATGCCACTGATTTTCATCATGCAGCCCTTGAATTGAACGCGTTTGTCGGAGCCACCAATACTGTTGTGCTGCTCGTAAGTAGTATGACTGTGGCCATGTCGCTTACGGCCATTCAGCAGAAGAGAGCAGGGAAAGCCATTGGCCTGATATTTATAACCCTAATTTTGGCAGGTGTATTCATGGTCAACAAATATTTTGAATGGGGCCACAAGATCGGCCTCCATCTTTATCCAGGATCGGACGTGATGAAGACCATGCCGCACGGCGAAATCATGTTTTTCGGCCTCTATTTCATGATGACAGGATTGCACGCCCTGCACGTCATCATTGGCGGAATATTGTTGACTATCATTATGTTCAGAATAAGTTCCGGAAAAATCAACTCGGAACATTACCTGTTGCATGAAAACGGAGCGCTCTACTGGCACCTCGTGGATTTAATCTGGATTTTCCTTTTCCCGTTGTTGTATCTTATTACTTAACAGGGAAATAATAAATTACAGATTACAGATTACAGATTAGTGCTGATGCGTTAAAATTGAGTATTAAATAAATCATACTGTTCTTTGAAATTTTGATTGACTTGTATTTCTGTA
>CAIUUO010000048.1 GCA_903902325.1 uncultured Bacteroidia bacterium | reverse complement strand
TATTCACAAAATCAAGGACATACCGAAATCCGGACCAAAATTTGTTCAAGAATTTAATTTCTGAAAATATATGAAACTCTCAACGGTTATACTACTAATTATCAGCCTCCTGGTTGTTTCGTGTAAGTTGATACCTCAAAAGAAAAACGGATCCTCCACAACAGGTTGGTCATACAACGATCCCAAAAACGGAGGATTTGAATACAATGCCAATTATAATCAGCAAACAGGGCCCGGACTTGTATTCATTCAGGGAGGTACTTTTCCAATGGGTCGAGTTGAGCAGGACGTCATGTATGAAAGTAACAATGCAGTCAGAAGGGTAACCGTCCACTCATTTTTTATGGATGAGTCTGAAATACGAAATGTAGACTGGCGTGAATATCTTTACTGGTTACAAAGAGCATATCCCCAGAATCCTGAAGTTTATCATTCGGCACTTCCCGACACCCTCGTATGGAGAAATGAAATGGCATACAATGAACCTTTTCTGGAAAACTATCTGCGTCATGCCGCCTATTCTGAATACCCCGTTGTTGGAGTGAGTTGGATCCAGGCCAACAATTACTGTAAATGGAGAACTGACCGGGTCAATGAAAGAATTCTGATCAACGATCGAATCCTCGCAGAAGACACAAAACAAAGTGGACAGAATGTATTTACTTCGGATAGTTACATGAATGGATTGTACAACGGGAAAGATGGTAACAAACCATTAAAGAATTTGGGAAAGGATGGTGCAACCAGAAGAACCAGTATGTCGGATGGAATAGTCCTTCCGCGTTACAGGCTCCCAACCGAAGCAGAGTGGGAATTTGCTGCTGTTGCATTGATCGGCAATACCGATGAAGAAGTTGTAACGGATCGCCGGATTTACCCTTGGAACGGCTCGCATATCCGCTCTACAGATAAGAGTATTCGTGGTAAGTTTATGGCTAATAGTGTAAGGGGTCGGGGTGACTACATGGGTTTAGCCGGTGCATTGAACGACGGCTACGAGATCACAGCTCCAGTCAAAGAATTTCCTCCAAACGATCTGGGCTTGTATTGTATGGCCGGAAATGTGAATGAATGGGTGCAGGATGTCTACAGACCGGCATCATTTCAGGATTTTAATGAATTTCAACCCCTTCGTGGTAGTGTATATACCAATTTCAAAAAAGATTCGACAGGTAATTTCGTCAGGAATATACTTGGTGAGATGGTCAAGGATACTGTTGCCAATTATACCAATTATAGGGACGGGGATTATCAATCCAATCTGGATGTGGAAAAATGGAAACTTAAAGATGATTCCATCAGAAGCAATCTGAGTACGGAAACCATGTATACAAGCCTCAAGGATAACTACAAAGCAAGAATTTCTGATCATACCAGGGTTTACAAGGGTGGAAGTTGGAAAGACAGGCCTTATTGGCTGAGTCCGGGAACGAGAAGATATCTCGACGAGAGAAAATCAACCAATGACATTGGTTTCCGGTGCGCCATGACAAAGTTGGGTGATGATGAACAAAATTAATAGTAAACCCCGTCAATAGATGGGGTTTTTTTTCGTTCTTTCAGTTCTGTAACAGTTCTGTCCTTCCGGGGTGATTTCAGCCTATTTTTGCCCGATTATTCGGATTGCCCGAAATTCATAAACTCATTTGTTATTCATTTGTCCCTTTTGCCGGAATTCACATTTATGAAGTTAGAATCACTGTATCAAATTTTTCTTGAAAATCCCCTCGTTACCACTGACAGCAGAAAAATTGAGGAAGGATCCATGTTTTTTGCACTGAAAGGAGATCGGTTCAATGGAAATACATTTGCCAAAACTGTGCTCGAACAGGGTGCTTCGTATGCCGTGGTTGATGAAAAAGAATTCGCGGCAGGTGAGAAAATAATTCTGGTGGACAATGTATTGCAAACTTTACAAGATCTTGCCCGCCATCACCGTCAAAGAATGGGAATCCCCATTCTTGCCATTACAGGGACCAATGGAAAAACGACTACCAAAGAGTTGACTGCATCGGTACTTTCCAAAAAATTCAATATTGTTTATACGAAGGGAAACCTGAACAACCACATCGGTGTACCGTTGACTTTGCTTTCGCTTCGGTCTGAAACAGAAATGGGCATTATCGAAATGGGAGCCAATCACCCGGGAGAGATCGCGCTACTTTGCAGCATCGCCCAACCTGATTTTGGACTTATTACCAACGTGGGAAGGGCTCATTTGGAAGGATTTGGCTCATTTGAAGGAGTCATTCAGACTAAGACTGAACTCTATCGGTTTCTTGAGAGCAATAACGGAACCATTTTTATCAATCTGGCCAATTCCTATCTCACGGCACATGCCGGAAAAGTAAATAAAATTGGGTATACAACTGAAAAATCATCGGAAGGACTGGAAGGAGAAATTGTCAGTTCCAGCCCTTTCCTAGTTTTCAAGGCCCTTTTCCCTAAAGGATGGCTCTATATCAAAACGAAGCTGGTAGGAGGATACAACCTCGAAAATGCGCTTGCCGCAACCACAGTAGGCCTGCATTTCGGGATTGATCCCACCATCATTGCAGGAGCGATAGAAAGCTATCAACCCGACAACAACCGGTCTCAGATGATCGACACAGCATGCAACAGGCTGATGATGGATGCATATAATGCCAATCCCACCAGTACCATGGCTGCAATTGAGAATTTTTCCCGGCTCGATGCTCCTAAAAAAGGGGTTATCCTGGGTGACATGTTGGAACTCGGATCGTTCGCACCCGAAGAACATCAAAAAATAGTAGATTTCTTGGCCTCGATGAAACTTGATCGAGTTTTTCTGGTTGGCCCAGTTTATTCAGGTTGTAAGCTACCCGCAAATTTTCTGAAATTCCCGGATACCGATATCCTATCCCATTTTCTGAAGAAAGAAGAGCTTTCCGGGTACTTGTTACTGATCAAAGGATCCAGAGGAATGAGATTGGAAACCATTGTCCCTGAATTATAAATCAAATTCCAGAGAATAAATCGGAAACAATTTGATGCACATTGGAGTATATTGAAGGACAAACAAATTGACAATTGACAATTGATAATTGACAATGATTTATAGTCTTGAAACTTGTCGAATGACTATTTTAAAATAATTCAAAAATCGAATTAAAATAATGCCGGAAACCCTCAATTTAAAAAGTCATCTCAATCACCCTACCTTCGCCCTGATTGGCTCAATCTCAGATGCCGAAGGTCTTGAGACCTACGTAATCGGAGGTTTTGTAAGGGATTTGCTGATGTACCGGCATAAAGACCATTCCGATATTGACATTGTTACAGTAGGCAGTGGGATTCATCTTGCCAAGAAGGTTGCTTTGGCGATCCATCCCAAATTAAAAGTGACTGTTTTCAAAAATTTTGGAACGGCCATGTTTCGTGACCAGGATGTAGAATTTGAATTTGTCGGAACACGGAAAGAGTCTTACCGGCTGGACAGCCGTAAACCCATTGTGGAGGATGGCACTCTGGTGGACGACCAGAACAGGCGGGATTTCACCATCAATACACTGGCGATAAGTCTGAACAAAGATCGTTATGGCGAAGTAACTGATCCTTTCAATGGAATGGATGATCTTGAGAGCAAACTTATCAGAACACCGCTTGATCCTGAAATTACCTTTTCCGATGATCCACTGAGGATGATGCGGGCTATCCGGTTTGCTTCCCAACTTGGGTTCAAAATTGAAGAAGATACTTTTTCAGCCATCTCCCGACAGGCAGAAAGGATCAGCATTGTTTCGAAAGAGCGCATTTCGGAGGAACTCAACAAAATAATTTTGTCAGACATGCCTTCCATCGGATTTAAACTATTGGAAACTTGCGGATTATTGAAAATCATCCTGCCTGAAATCCAGAATTTAAAAGGCAGGGAGAGCATCAACGGCATTTACCACAAGGACAATTTCTACCACACCCTGGAGGTTCTCGACAGGATTTGTGTAAACACCGACAACTTGTGGCTGCGCTGGTCGGCGCTACTTCACGATGTAGCCAAACCGGTTACAAAGCGCTTTTCTCCTGCCCTTGGCTGGACATTTCATGCACACAATTTCGTTGGAGAAAAGATGGTTCCGAAGCTTTTCGATCGGCTTAAATTGCCTCTCAATGAGAAAATGAAATTCGTCCAGAAAATGGTGTTGCTGCACATGCGCCCAATCGTGTTGTCGGAAGAAGAGGTAACTGATTCGGCTGTAAGACGATTGCTTTTCGATGCCGGTGACGATATAGATGATCTGATGACCCTTTGCGAGGCCGACATTACCTCGAAGAACGAGGAAAAAGTAATCCGATTCCTGGCCAATTTTCAACTTGTCAGGGAAAAACTGAAGGAGATTGAGGAAAAAGATGCCGTCAGAAACTTCCAGCCTCCGGTTACGGGTGAAATGATTATGGAAACTTTTGGCCTGCAGCCATGCAAAGAGATCGGGCTGATCAAGTCGGCCATCAAGGAGGCTATCCTGGAGGGTGAAATCCACAACAATTACGACGAAGCTTTTGGCTTCATGCTTGGAAAGGGAAAGGAACTGGGACTAAATCCGGTTAAAGGATAAAGTAGGATTTGTGCAGAATCAAAACTTGGATTTCTGATTTAAAGAGTTTATGTGTTTAAAGGATATTCAGATCGGAGCGTTCCTTACTTTATCCTTTTTCCTTTTTCCTTTTTCCTTTTTCCTTTACTTGGTAAGTGCAATCGTCAATGTTGTTGAAACCTGGTTGTCGGAAGTATCGAAGCAGATTACGGTAAAG